>JAHEMV010000034.1 GCA_024643455.1 Cytophagales bacterium | reverse complement strand
CGTGAGTTCGCCGAGGGATGCCATCTTTTCGGACTGGATGAGTTGGGCCTGGGCAGATTTTAATTCATTCAGTGTTTTTTCAATTTTAAATTTGGCTGCCTCCAGATGGTTGAAATCCTCGAAACGGGCGTATGCTACAGAGAAAGTATCTGCAAGTGATTGCACCAGTTGAAAATCATTGGATTGAAGCGGTGTCGTGCTGCCAACATAAAGCATTCCCTGCAGAAAGGGTGAAAAATGCAGATAAAACCCATCTTTAGGAATTGAATTCAAATACTGTTCACGTGTAGTTATTGCTCCATGTTGAACCAATACATCTGCCTGGAGCATAAAATCTTTTTCTACCCAATGCGCCATATATTTTTTCTGTATTCGCCAGTGATCAATGGCATCATTCATCGGCCCGGAATCATTCAGTGGTGTATGGAAGGCAGCAATGGCACGACCATCAGGAGTTGATAAATAGGTGTGGATTTCATTTTTTTCTTCGTCCATGATAAAAACCCCGCAGCGGATAAACGGAACTCCCAAAGCAATCAGTTCTTTCCAGATTAAGGGGGTAATCCGGTTTAAATCGTCTTTGGTACGCATGCTGGCAATTTCACCGCGCACACGGTCTAATGATGCCTGTTTTATTGCTTCTTTTGCCTGGGCCTCGGCCCTTTGGAGGTCGAGGAAACGGGTGTAGGTTTGTTCGAATACTTTTCCAAAGCGTTTTAAAACTTCATTTTCTTCATTTGAAAACAGAAATCCAGTAAAGTTAATAATCAACAGAAAGGAGTTCTTATTACAAGCCATGGAAGTAATATAACCCTTGGCTTGTCGAAGTACATTTTTTCGATCTTCCGGGATAAGGTGAGCAGCATTCGAATTGGTAAAAAAGTGATCCCAATAAGCTGTTATTTCTTCTTTGCTGAGTTCAAAACGTATAAAATCTAATTCCTTGTCCCTTGCTTCATGCACAGAATGAAACATGGGATGATCAAGGTAAGGCACAAAAAATCGGGCAGGGTAAGCCCCTACCTGGGAAGCGAGCCAAAATGTAAGATTTTTATCTTTTGTAACGGGAATAAAACAGAGCGTGTCCAACCGAATGCCGAGAAGAATCATTTGTTCTAATATCACTTTCATCACTTCCGGCAAACCATCGCTATGATGCATTGCCATCAAACCTGACCGCACACGTTCCAGCGATGCTTCAATCTGTGCTTCCCTTGCCTGCGCTTCCGCTTTTTGCAGATCAAGGAAGCGCGTGTAGGTTTGTTCGAAAACTTTCCCGAATCGCATTAATATTTTGTTCTCTTCATCGCAATAAGGAAGGCCGGAAAAGTTTTCGATGTATAGGGAAACATTATTAAACAAAACTGTTGAAGCTGCAAGGCCGGGGCAGCTTAAATAAAAATCCTTGGATGCTTCCGGTAACCCTGGAATATATGGTAAAAGCTCATTGTAAAATTTATTCTTTTCTTCAAAATTTAAATAGGTGGCAAAGAAGTCTATACCTTTTTCTTTGGCTTCATTAAATTGATTTGCCCAAACAGACTCAAAATAGGGATGAGTTATTTTTGATGGAATATCCCGCTCATCAGCAATCCAAAAGTGCCAATCGCCTCTCGGTGTATAGTCAACAACAAAACCTGCGTGGTCAAGATTTATTTTTAAATGAGTGAGTTGCTGATAAACAATTTTTATTACTTCTTTTAGCTCTTCACTTTTTTGCATGCCCATGGATCGGCTTCTCACTCTTTCCAAAGCCGCTTCAGTCTGAGCCTCCCTGGCCTGTGCTTCTGCTATCTTTAAATCATTGAAACGGGTATAAGTGAGGTCAAATACCTTTCCAAATCGACTTAAAATAGTGAGGTTTTCATCTGTCAAAGGCTTTAGACCTCCAGTTTGTAATCCTCCAAAATTATTAAACGAGTAGCTCAGAAAGACCTTGTCAACCGAAGCCATTCCCGATCTTACACTTTCAGGTAAACGGCTGTATTCAGTTTCATTGAAAAGTACACGGTCAACCTCTTTTTTTTCTTCTCCACTAAGTTCGTAAACAAATTTTAGATTTCGTTCTTTCCATGCTTGAATCATAGCCTTATAGTACGGCAAGTCCAGGTATTTTATGAAATAGGATTCAGGGAGTTTGTCGATTTCGTTATTAAATGTCCAGGCTCGCAATGACAAAGAATCCGGATCGATAATATAGATGTAGCATCGTGTTAACGCAAAATCAAGGCGTATTAGTTCTTTAAACAGTATGGCGACAAGATCGGCTAATTCATTTGAATTTTGCATCGCCATGGCCCTGGCTCTTACTCGTTCCAGAGCGGTCTCAATCTCCAGTTCGCGGTTTTTCTGTTCTAACTCTATTGTTCGTCTTTTTATGGCATCGCGTAGTTGCAGGTTTTCGGCGGCGATTTTGTCTGTTGCCAGGTTTTCGCCATCCTGCGTACGGATATCTGGTACGGACGAATGCTGATGGATAAATTTCCACTTTCCGTCGACCACTTTCATCAGGGTAGATGCTCTGAATTTGGAATAGAATACCCATTCACCTTCTGTCAGCACATATATGTCAAGCAGGTCATTGATAAGGACGCTTTCCTCAAAGACTTCTATTTTAGTAACCTGGTTTTTTATTTGTGCTTTGCCGGCAACCTGATCAATGGTGTCATATAAAAATTTGACGGCATCTTTCTTATTAAAAAATACTTCACTTTCTGCACTGCCCACCTGAGTATAATTGTCGTCAAGTATGGTTGACATATTTTCAACATCGCCATTCAGGTAACCATGCCAATATGAATGGTACACCTGCATAAGTTTTGCTTCTTCTTCTTTCGATAGCTTCATTTTTTAATTTTTAGTGGCCAGTCTAGTAGCCAAAGCACTTGCCAATTGATAGCCTATTCACTTGATTATGCTCCAGCTAAACTGTACTCAAAAGGTTCTTGGAAGGAATTAAAATATTAGGGCGATTCTACACCCATATTATATTCCATCTTTAATTCACCAATAAGTGCATTTCCAATATTATAATTTCTGAAAAGGATAAAGAACATACCTGAACCATTTATTTTGGCGTGGAAAAAGAAACGGAATTTTTTTTTGACCTTACTAATTTCTGAGAATCGACGCAATAGGGTCATTTTTTTGAATAAACCTTTTCTTATCTGTTTATGGGGTGGTTCATAGTCAGTTTTTGACTTCATAGGTTATTGAGTCTCAGATTAATAATCGGATTAATATTGATGTTTCAAAAGCTAAATGAAGCAGATGAACAATACCTTATTCCTTGATCCGTGGCTTTTATTGATTTTTTCTCAATGGATTGAATTTGGCCACACCAAATATATAAAACTTTCTGAAAGTTGGAAGGGTAGTAATGGATTTTGAGCAATTAAATATTTGATAATCTGTATTCTATACTCATCCATAGGTCAGTAATAATTATAAACAGGATGAGAAATTGAAAATCCGCGAAAGGAGTATTAATTACTCCATAAAGATTAAGTAAAAAAGTGCCTTTGATGTGATGATGATGTTGTATTCGGTGAGGATTGATTATTGAATTTGAGTAATAAAAAAATCCATGAATGAAACTCATGGATTTTAGTCAATTTTTTGAAGTAAAAATATTTTTTAGATGGTGCGTTCAGGATCGTTATTCGAACCTAGACGGTCATGATCTCTTCCTCTTTCTTTTCAAGTAGATGATCTATTTTTTTTATGTATTCGTCGGTAAAATCCTGCACGGTCTGTTCTGCTTTTTTTACTTCATCCTCCGAAACATGCTCTTTTAATAGTTTTTTGAGGTGTATGTTGGTATCCTTTCTCACATTTCTTACACTTATCCGGCCATTCTCTGCTTCGTTTTTTGATTGCTTTACCAGATCTTTTCTTCGTTGCTCAGTCAATGGAGGAATATTAAGTCGGATAATTTCCCCATCGTTTTGTGGGTTCAAACCAAGATCACTATTGATGATCGCTTTTTCGATTTGCTGAAGCATGCTTTTTTCCCATGGTTTTATCACAAGGGATCGGGCATCCGGTGTGTTGATTGAAGCTATCTGACTAATTGGGCTTGGATTGCCATAATAGTCGACCATAAGTCCATCAAGCATATTTGGCATGGCTCTTCCTGCTCTTATTTTAGCCAAAGCATGAGCCAAATGATGGATTGATTTTTCCATGTGGTCTTTTGCCTCTTCAAGATATAATTCAAGTTCTTCCATAGTGTTATTTATCTTAATGTACCAATGTTCCTATATTTTCGCCCTGCAAAATTTTCAATAGATTACCAGGTGTATTCATGTCAAAGACGATAATTGGCAGATGGTTTTCATGACAAAGTGTAAAGGCCGTCATGTCCATCACATTTAGCCCCTTCTGCATCACTTCTTCATAAGTAATGTCTGAAAACCGTTTGGCATCAGGATTTTTTTCAGGATCTGCAGAATAAATACCATCTACTCTTGTCCCTTTTAGCACAACATCGGCTTCAATTTCTATAGCTCTCAAACTCGCAGCTGAGTCAGTAGTGAAATAAGGATTTCCTGTGCCCGCACCAAAAATTACCAGCCTGCCTTTTTCCAGGTGCCGTATTGCCCTCCTGCGAATAAACTGCTCACAAACCTGATCAATTTTAATTCCTGACATGAGCCTGGTAAATACGCCAGCTCCTTCAAGAGAACTCTGGAGAGCCATTGCATTAATTACAGTGGCAAGCATGCCCATGTAATCACCCTGCACACGATCCATACCGGATTGCTCGGCTTGAATACCTCGGAAAATATTCCCTCCTCCAATTACAATTGCCAGCTCAATACCAGTATCCTTAACCTTTTTTATTTCGCTTGTGTATTGGTCTAGTCGTTGAGGGTCAATTCCGAAACTTTTTTTCCCCATCAACGCTTCTCCGCTTAGTTTTAGCAGAACGCGTTTGTACTTCATAAAATCATTTATTTTTTGGTAAATATAATATTGTAAAAAAGATTAAATAGAATTATTGTTCAAAATTGAATCAGAATAGAATCTTTTTCAATTTTCTGATTTTTCTCCACTTCAATTTTCTTTATTATTCCGTCATGTGAAGATTTTAAAATATTTTCCATTTTCATAGCTTTTAATACAATCAGCGGATCTCCACTTTTAACCTGTTGACCTTCCACAACCCGGATATCAAGGATAAGCCCTGGCATAGGCGCCCTGAGCACATCAACATTATTATTTGAAACTCGAGCGATTCCTATTTTTTCCAAAAGCATGTCTCTTTCGTCTTGAAGTGTTACGCTGTGGATTTGATGATTGACTTTAATTTCCAGTTTTTTTGTGTTAGTATCATAATTTATAACCCTGACCATAAATGGCCTGTTTTGGTAAATGATATGAAAAGTAAAATCATCTATTTTGCATAAATTAAAATTGCATTGTTCTCCATTCATGAAAATTTGTTCTCGGATACTTTCAATAAAGAAATCATACTTTCCGTTTACATTTGATCTGACCATACCAAAATTATTTCTACTGATGGCTTAAATATAAGTTAATTTGGTTTTTTTTGTGGATTATATTTTTTGCTGAAAATTATGAGCGTTAATTATTTAGTTCGTTTAAGTCTGATTCTATCTATTGCGATGTTTTCCTGTAAGGCTTCTGAGAAAACCTATGAGGGGAAAGATCAGGAAACATTATCTGAAATTGAGATCGATACAACGGAATCAAAGGAAGAAGTAGAAACAGAGATAAGCTTGTACAGAGCAGAACGCACTCGGCACTTTAAACTCATTCATACCAAACTGGAGGTCAGCTTTGACTGGGATAAACAATATTTGAACGGTATGGCCACATTGACCCTCGAACCATACTTTTATGATCAAACCAAACTTCAGCTTGATGCAAAAGGGTTTGAGATTCGAGGAGTGATGCTGATAGATGGCGATATTAAGAAGCCACTGAAATATGAATACAATGGTGAAGTGCTCGACATGGAATTGGGCAAAACCTATCAAAAAGGGCAAAAAATAAATGTTCAGGTTGATTATACGGCCAAACCAAATGAAGGTGATTTTGCTGATAACCCAGGGAGTGACCAAAAAGGACTTTATTTCATCAATCCAAAGGGCGAAATACACAATAAGCCTAAGCAAATATGGACGCAAGGGGAAACAGAGTGCAATTCACGATGGTTTCCTACAATAGACGCCCCAAATCAAAAGTCCACTCAGGAGACATTTATCACTGTCGATGATCGATTTAAAACATTATCCAATGGAAACTTAATCTATTCCAAATCGAATGAAGATAGCACCAGGACTGATTATTGGAAAATGGACCTCCTTCATGCACCTTATTTATTTATGTTGGCAGTGGGTGATTTTGCGGTGTATGAAGATGAATGGAAAGGAATGAAGGTTGATTATTATACAGAACAAGCTTATGGAAAATATGCAAAAAATATTTTTGGCAATACTCCTGAGATGATCGGCTATTTTTCTGAAATTTTAAACTATCCATTTCCATGGCCTAAATATAGCCAGGTTGTTGTGCGGGATTTTGTTTCCGGCGCAATGGAAAATACTTCAGCCTCAGTATTTATGGAGGAGCTTAATGTCAATAGTAGGGAATTACTCGATTATAATTGGGATGATATCATTGCACATGAATTATTTCATCAGTGGTTTGGTGATCTGGTGACGTGTGAGTCATGGGCGAATTTGCCACTTAATGAATCCTTTGCCACTTATGCTGAATATTTATGGAAAAACCACAAATTTGGAAAAGATGAAGGAAGCTACCATCTCTATGAAGAACTTAATACCTACTTAAGCGAAGCAGAAAGCAAACAAGTTGATCTGATCAGGTTTGATTATGAAGACCCAGACGATATGTTTGATGGACATTCCTATGCCAAAGGAGGGTTGATACTTCATTTGTTAAGGAATTATGTTGGCGATGAAGCTTTCTTTGCCTCTTTGGAATATTATCTCAAATCACATGCTTTTGGAAAAGCAGAGGTTCATGATCTCAGACTTGCTTTCGAGCAAATTACAGGAGAAGATTTAAACTGGTTTTTTAATCAATGGTTTCTATCTGCAGGCCATCCAAAGTTAAGAATTGAGGAGGGATTTAATGTTGAAAAGAATAAATACCTAGTCAAAGTTTGGCAGGATCAAGATATTGACCTTTATCCAGTATTTAAACTTCCAGTGATACTCGATTTATGGGAAAATGGCCAAAAAGAAACCTATACAATCGAGATAGATCGTCCTTATCAGGAATTTGAATTTGAAGATGTGAAAGACCTTGATCTGGTTCTTGTTGACAGTGAATTTTCATTGGTTGGCGAGATTACACACAAAAAAACGGCAGAACAATATCAGTTTCAGTTTATGCATTATAATGAAAATGTTCGTGCCCGGATTGATGCGCTTTCCTATTTTACAGAAGATCCAACTACTGTTTATGCAAAAAACATATTTAGTAAGGCATTAGAGGATTCATTTTGGGTGATTCGCCAAAAAGCTTTGGAGGTTATTGAGAACGATTCAACGAATTTTTTTAGTCTAAATGAGGAGCAGATTGTTAAAATTGCAATGAACGATCCAAATCCCCTTGCGAAAGCAGCCGCTATTTCTGTTTTGGAATCAAAAGCGCTTGAGAATTATACACAGGTGTTTAAATCCAATCTAAACGATTCTTCTTTCTCTGTTTCTGGGCAAGCTTTATATGCATATCTGCAAAGTGATGATGCTGATTTAAGTAATGTGGTAGAAAATTTCTCGAATGAAACCAATTTTAATATTACCTCATCTTTGGCTGATTTTTTCATTAAAGAGAATGAACACAATCAATATGACTGGTTTTTAGATAAGTTGCATTTATACAGTGGTGAGGAACTTTGGTATTTTATCAAAATATTTACAATCTATTTGGTCAATTCGCCAGATGATCAAGTTGATGCCGGCATTAAGGTCTTGCAGGAATTTGCTATGAACCATTATCAATTTTATAACCGCTTTGCAGCATATCAAGGATTGGAGATGTTTTCTGATGTTGAAGGAGTCCCGGCACGATTGCAACAAATACAGGAACATGAGACCGATCCCCGGATTCGGGAATACTTTGAATAGCTCATGTTTTGAAACACTTTTTACCCCCTTTAATACTATTAAAAACAGGCCTTGAAAAAAATACATACAATTTGCTTCAAATATTTGAATAATAGAAAAAAGGGTATAATTTTGCATTCCCATAAAAATCCGGCAGTTTTTACATGTCTTTTTTAAGGGAATGTTCTTTAACAAAATGATTTTCGGGGAGATACCAAAGTGGCCAACTGGGGCAGACTGTAAATCTGTTGTCGTACGACTTCGGAGGTTCGAATCCTCCTCTCCCCACTGAAAATAAAATAAAGGTATACCTTGAAGTTGGGAATGTGTTAGTTTCGAAATCAACTTTACCTTTTTGCGGGAGTAGCTCAGTTGGTAGAGCGACAGCCTTCCAAGCTGTAGGTCGCGAGTTCGAACCTCGTCTCCCGCTCATTTTATTATAAGAAGTAAGGCTTTATTTACCAAGGCCGACGTAGCTCAGGGGTAGAGCGCTTCCTTGGTAAGGAAGAGGTCATGGGTTCAATTCCCATCGTTGGCTCAAAATGATTATATTTACAACATAAAATTTAATTTTTAACTAAACCGAGATTTATCAAAAATGGCTAAAGCTACCTTTGACCGTTCTAAACCTCATGTTAATATCGGTACTATAGGTCACGTAGACCACGGTAAAACTACATTAACAGCTGCTATTACTAAGGTTTTAGCTGCAAAAGGTTTATCAGAAGTAAGGGAATTCGATTCTATCGATAATGCACCTGAAGAAAAAGAGCGAGGTATTACAATTAATACCGCTCATGTTGAATATTCAACTGCAAATAGACACTATGCGCACGTTGATTGTCCTGGTCACGCTGACTATGTGAAAAACATGGTAACAGGTGCCGCCCAGATGGATGGCGCAATTATAGTTGTTGCTGCTACTGATGGACCAATGCCTCAAACCAGAGAACATATCCTTCTTGCTCGTCAGGTTGGTGTACCAGCTTTGGTGGTTTTCATGAACAAAGTTGACCTTGTTGATGATCCAGAGTTATTGGAACTTGTAGAAATGGAAATCAGAGAACTTCTTAGTTTTTATGAATATCCAGGTGATGACATTCCAGTAATCCAGGGATCCGCTCTTGGTGGATTAAATGGAGATCCAGCTTGGATCGATAAAATCATGGAATTGATGGATGCAGTAGATTCATATATTCCAATTCCAGAAAGACTTATTGACAAAGATTTCTTGATGCCAGTAGAAGATGTATTTTCTATCACTGGTAGAGGAACTGTTGCCACAGGTAGAATTGAAAGAGGAGTAATTAACTCTGGAGATGCTGTTGATATTCTTGGCATGGGAGCTGAAAACTTGAAGTCAGTTGTTACTGGTGTTGAAATGTTCAGAAAGATTCTTGACAGAGGTGAAGCTGGTGATAACACTGGTCTGCTTCTTAGAGGTATTGATAAAGAGCAAATCAGAAGAGGAATGGTAATTTGTAAGCCAGGTTCTGTAAAACCTCATGCTCATTTCAATGCTGAAGTTTACGTACTTTCAAAAGAAGAAGGTGGAAGACATACTCCATTCTTCAACAAATATCGACCTCAGTTTTATTTAAGAACAACTGATGTTACTGGTGAGATCATGTTGCCAGAAGGTGTTGAAATGGTGATGCCTGGTGACAACGTTACCATCGAGGTAAAACTAATAAGCACAGTAGCAATGGAGAAAGGTCTTCGATTTGCAATCCGTGAAGGTGGCCGTACAGTAGGTGCCGGACAGGTTACAGAAATCCTAGATTAATTGACATTGAAATTATAAGCAAATGCGTTTCTTAATTCTTTTTAAGAAACGCATTTGTATCTATAAATTTTTTTCATAACTTTGCGGGCCGTTTTATACGGGTGTAGCTCAATTGGTAGAGTAGTGGTCTCCAAAACCATTGGCTGGGAGTTCGAGTCTCTCCACCCGTGCTACTAAAAATTTAAGAAATTGTTAAAGTTAAAAAAATTCATTGCAGAGTCGATCGACGAGTTAAAAAACAAGGTTTCTTGGCCAAAATACAGCGAATTACAAAGCAGTTCTGTGTTGGTTCTTGTCGCATCGTTGATTTTTGCAGTTGTTATAGGAGCCATAGATTTTGTTTTTGACAATATCATGACCTGGTTCTATAATGCGTTTTAAAATAAAAAATCCAAATGGGTGAGTTAAATTGGTATGTAATACGAGTGGTTAGTGGGCAGGAGAAAAAGATAAAAACCTACCTGGAAAACGAAATTGCTCGACAGAAACTTGAGGAATATATTCCCCAGGTGCTCATCCCGTCTGAAAAAGTTTACGAAATGCGTAATGGTAAAAAGCGCATTAGAGAACGTAATTTTTTCCCTGGATATGTACTCGTGTCTGCAGATCTTAATTATGGCGAAGCCATGCACGTAATCAATAGCATACCAGGTGTTATTGGATTTTTGGGTAATAATAGTTCTGGAACTTCAAAGGAACCCGTTGCGCTTAGACAAGTTGAAATTAACCGGATTTTAGGTAAGGTTGATGAGTCTGAGGAAATGGAAGAAAAATTTGATACTACCTATATAGTTGGAGAGACTGTAAAAGTAATGGATGGTCCATTTAGTGGATTCACTGGTACGGTTGAGGAAGTATTTGATGAGAAGAAAAAATTGAATGTAATGGTGAAAATTTTCGGAAGAAATACACCTGTTGAGTTGAATTATATGCAAGTAGAAAAACAAGATTAGCACCATGGCTAAAGAAATACAAGGATATGTAAAACTTCAAATTAGAGGAGGCGCGGCAAACCCTTCTCCTCCAGTAGGCCCTGCTTTAGGTAGTAAAGGACTTAACATAATGGAGTTTTGTAAGCAGTTTAATGCCAGAACGCAAGAAAAACAAGGTCAATTGTTACCTATTGTTCTTACCGTTTATAAAGACAAGTCATTTGATTTTGTTATAAAAACTCCACCTGCAGCTGTTCTATTACTAGAGCATCTGAAGATGAAGAAAGGTTCTGCCGAGCCAAACAGATCAAAAATAGGTACAGTAAGCTGGGATCAGATTAAGGAAATTGCTCAATTGAAAATGGCGGATTTGAATGCATTTAAATTGGATTCAGCAATGAAAATGGTAGCCGGAACAGCGCGAAGCATGGGTATCAGGGTAAAAGGAACTGCACCCTGGGCAAATTAAAGAATTAGAACTATGGGTAAGGTAAGTAAAAAAAGAAAAGCAATACTCGAGAAATTCGATCTTCAGAAAGTTTATGCACTTGCTGAAGGAGCTGAGATTCTTAGGAGTATTTCTACTACAAAATTTGATGCTTCGGTTGATATTGATATCCGACTTGGTGTAGATCCAAGAAAAGCTGATCAGATGGTTAGGGGCGTAGCTGCACTACCACACGGTACAGGTAAAGATGTCAAAGTACTTGTATTATGTACTCCGGAAAAAGAGCAGGAAGCAAAAGATGCGGGAGCTGATCATGTAGGATTGGACGACTACATCAAAAAAATAGAAGAAGGTTGGACTGATATAGATGTGATAATCACCATGCCTCCAGTTATGGCAAAAGTGGGAAAATTAGGAAGAGTATTAGGCCCTCGCGGCTTGATGCCAAATCCAAAATCAGGCACTGTTACAATGGATATCGGCAAGGCAGTTCAAGAAGTAAAAGCCGGTAAAATAGATTTCAAAGTTGATAAATTTGGAATAATTCATACTTCTATCGGTAAATCTTCTTTTTCAAAAGAGAAAATAATTGACAATGCTACGGAGATGTTGCATGTGGTTTCTAAACTAAAACCATCTTCGGCCAAAGGAACTTATTTCAAAAGTATTCATTTGTCGTGTACAATGAGCCCGGGTATTGCAATAGATCATAACAGTATTACAGGCATATAAGATGACAAAGCAAGAAAAAACACAAGTTATCAGCGACTTAGCTGTGAAATTTACTGAAAACAGCAATTTTTATTTTGCTGATGCCTCAGGACTTACTGTTGCTGAAATTAATAATTTCAGGCAGCGTTGTTTCGACAAAGGTGTAGAATATAATGTGTATAAAAATACACTTATTAAAAAAGCACTAGAAACATTAGATACAGATTATTCTTCGTTTGGCGATACAGTATTGAAAGGTTTTACCGGGATTATATTTTCGAAAGAAAGTGGGAATTTGCCGGCAAAACTAATCAAAGAGTTCAGAAAAGCGCAGGGTGGTGAAAAACCAATATTTAAAGGGGCTTCCATCGATACCGATCTCTTTATTGGCAATGACCAGCTTGATCTTTTAACAAAACTTAAAACTAAGTTTGAACTTATTGGTGACGTGATCATGTTGTTGCAATCTCCAGCTAAAAATGTTATTTCGTCATTGCAAAGTGGCCAAAACAAATTAACTGGAATTTTGAAAACGTTAGCAGAACGAGAAGAAGCATAGTAAAATAAATCAAAAATTAATTAAGTAAAATAAAATGGCAGATTTAAAAGCATTCGCAGAGCAACTAGTAAACTTAACCGTAAAGGAGGTTAGCGAACTTGCAGATATTTTAAAAGTTGAATACGGCATTGAGCCAGCTGCTGCAGCAGCACCAGTAATGGTTGCAGGTGGAGCAAGCGATGAAGGTAGTGCAGCAGCAGAAAAATCATCATTTGATGTAATCTTAACTTCAGCTGGAGCCGCTAAGCTTAAAGTTGTAAAAGCAGTAAAAGAGTTAACTGGATTAGGATTGAAAGAAGCTAAAGATTTAGTGGATGGAGCACCAGCACCAGTTAAAGAAGGTATTGCTAAGGACGAAGCTGAAGGACTTAAAAAGCAACTTGAAGAAGCAGGAGCAGAAGTCGAAATTAAATAAGACATTGCCCATTTATTACAACTAAATGGAATCGGAATAGGCCTGACCCAAAGTAGTCAGGTCTTTTCCTGTTTGTACCCAAGCTAATTATTTATTAGCAAAACCATAGCGTAAAACGTTGTGGAGTGATTTTCTGATTAGAATTCTACATTAAAAGATTAAAGCCTTGGCGACAATTAATCAAAATCAAAGAAAAAGCTTTTCCAAAATTAAATCTGTAATAGACTATCCTGATTTTCTTGATGTTCAGTTGCAGTCATTTAAAGATTTCTTTCAATTGGAAACAGCAGCGGAAAAAAGAATTCAAGAAGGACTATATAAGGTTTTTTCTGAAAACTTTCCTATCGCTGATTCAAGAGAAAATTTTGTACTCGAGTTTATCGATTACATGGTAGATCCTCCAAAGTATAGTGTCACAGAAAGCGTGGAACGAGGTCTTACATATTCAGTACCGTTAAAAGCAAAATTGCGTTTGTCTTGCAACGATGAAGATAATGAGGATTTTGAAACAATTGAACAGGAGGTTTTCCTAGGGAATATTCCCTATATGACTAAGAAAGGTTCCTTTGTAATTAATGGAGCTGAACGGGTAATTGTATCTCAATTACACCGATCGCCCGGCGTATTTTTTGCTCAAAGCAAACATACTAATGGCACAAAATTGTATTCGGCTAGGATTATCCCATTTAAAGGTTCATGGATAGAATTTGCTACGGATGTAAATAACGTCATGTATGCATATATTGACAGAAAGAAGAAATTTCCTGTTACAACTCTATTACGAGCAATTGGCTGGGGAACCGATAAAGATATATTAGATCTTTTTGAGCTTTCAGAAGAAGTGGAAGCAACTGAAAAGAATCTTAAAAAAGTGATAGGACGTAAATTGGCAGCCAGGGTTCTTAAGACCTGGACTGAGGATTTTGTGGATGAAGATACTGGTGAAGTCGTATCTATTGATCGTAACGAGGTATTGCTTGAGCGTGATTCTATTTTAACCGAAGACGATTGTTTGATAATTCTTGATGCTTCAACCAAATCGATTATTCTTCATAGAGAGGATATAAATATTAATGATTTCCAAATCATCTATAACACCTTATCTAAAGACAATTCAAATTCAGAAAAGGAAGCTGTTGAGCAGATTTATCGTCAACTCAGAAACTCTGAAGCTCCTGATGAGCAAACCGCAAGGGATATTATTCAGAGTTTGTTTTTCTCTGATAAAAGATATGACCTGGGTGAAGTTGGAAGATATAGAATAAACAAAAAATTAGGACTTGATATTGATTCCAATGTTAGGGTTTTAACTAAAGAAGATATTATTCTTATCGTTAAATACCTTATTGGTTTGATTAACTCCAAGGCTGTAGTCGATGATATTGACCACCTTAGTAATAGGAGGGTTAGAACCGTTGGAGAACAATTATATACTCAATTTGGAGTTGGGCTTGCAAGGATGGCAAGAACCATCAAAGAAAGGATGAATGTACGTGATAACGAAGACTTTAAGCCTGTTGATCTCATCAATGCAAGAACGTTATCTTCCGTTATCAATTCATTTTTTGGAACGAACCAGTTGTCTCAGTTTATGGATCAAACTAATCCATTAGCAGAGATTACTCATAAAAGAAGGATGTCTGCATTAGGACCAGGTGGTCTTTCGAGAGAAAGAGCTGGTTTTGAAGTTCGGGACGTTCACTATACACACTATGGACGTTTATGTACCATTGAAACACCAGAAGGACCGAACATTGGTTTGATTTCTTCTTTGTGTGTACATGCCAAAGTGAATGGTATGGGATTTATTGAAACTCCATATCGTAAATCTGACAGTGGTAAAGTAAATATGTCTAGCGATGTTATTTACTTAACAGCGGAGGAAGAAGATACCCATAATATTGCACAAGCTAATGCGCCCCTCGAAGAAAGTGGGATATTCATCAATGAAAAGGTAAAAGCTCGTTTCGAAGGCGATTTCCCGATTGTTGATAAAGGCGACGTAACCTATATGGATGTTGCGCCAAACCAAATTGTATCTGTTGCAGCATCTTTGATTCCATTTTTGGAGCATGATGATGCTAACCGTGCTTTAATGGGATCGAACATGATGCGTCAGGCAGTGCCTTTAATGAAGCCTCAGGCTCCTATCGTTGGAACAGGTTTGGAAAAAAGAGTTGCACTTGATAGCAGGTCACTAATACTGGCAGAAGGAACAGGTATAGTAGAATATGTAGATGCTAATAAGATTTCAATCAGGTATGACCTGGATGATAATCAGCGCTTAATCAGTTTTGATGAAGATGTCAAAACGTATGACCTAATCAAATTTAGGAGAACCAATCAGGATACCTGTATAAATCTTAAGCCAATCGTTTTCAAGGGCGATCGTGTTGAGAAAGGTCAGGCATTATGCGAAGGGTATGCTACAGAAAATGGAGAGCTTGCATTAGGAAGAA
The DNA here is from genome assembly GCA_024643455.1 of Cytophagales bacterium. Lineage (GTDB taxonomy): Bacteria > Bacteroidota > Bacteroidia > Cytophagales > Cyclobacteriaceae > JAAUQL01. The sequence continues at coordinate 3,561 of JAHEMV010000034.1, read as the reverse complement.
ACTTAAAAGTGGCGTTTATGCCATGGCAAGGATATAACTTTGAAGATGCAATTGTAATATCCGAAAGTGTTGTTAGGAATGATGTATTTACTTCTGTTCATATCGATGAGTTTGAACTTGAAGTGCGAGACACAAAAAGAGGTGAGGAAGAATTGACTTCTGAAATTCCTAACGTAAGTGAAGAGGCTGTAAAGAATCTTGATGAAAATGGAATTATTCGGATCGGTGCTGATGTAAAGGAAGGAGATATTCTGGTCGGAAAAATCACACCTAAAGGTGAAACAGATCCTACTCCAGAAGAGAAATTGCTACGGGCTATCTTCGGAGATAAAGCTGGTGATGTAAAAGATGCATCGCTAAAAGCCTCTCCATCACTACAAGGTGTTGTTATCGATACCAAGTTATTTTCACGTCCAAAGAAGGACAAAGATTTAAGAGCGAAATCAAAGAAAGATGTTGAGTCATTAAAGGCGGTTTATAGCAAGCAATTGTTAGGAGTAAGAGCCATAATGGTCAAAAAAATCACTACGCTTTTAGATGGTAAAATATGCCAGGGTGTCAGACATAAATTTGGCGATGAAATTTTAAGCAAGGGCGTAAAGTTCAATCCAAAAGTAATTGAGGAAAAAATATTCCCTGAACGAAATGTATATCGTGATGAGAGTAATTATAATGTACAGGAGGAAGTTAATCTTATTACTGACCTCAATTACGATAATTGGACTGATGATCAAAGCACCAATAATCTAATAGTAGAGCTAATCAAAAAATATACTATTAAAAGGAATGAATATACTGGAGAATTTAAGCGTGAGCGATTTACTCTTGAAGTTGGGGACGAATTGCCAGCAGGTATAGTTCAATTGGCTAAAGTTTATATTGCCAAAAAACGAAAGTTAAAAGTTGGTGATAAAATGGCTGGACGACATGGTAACAAGGGTGTTGTTGCTAAAATTGTTCGTCAGGAAGATATGCCGTTCCTGGAAAATGGCACTCCAGTTGATATTGTTTTAAATCCATTGGGTGTTCCATCAAGGATGAACCTTGGGCAGATTTATGAAACTGTTTTAGGATGGGCAGGTGAGATCTTAGGTAAAAAATACGCCACTCCAATATTTGATGGTGCAACCATGAAAGATGTTGAACAGGAATTAAAAGCTGCTAAACTTCCTGATTTTGGACGTACTTATTTATATGATGGATTAACAGGTATTCGATTTGACCAGCAGGTAACTGTTGGAAGAATATATATGTTGAAGCTTGGACACCTTGTCGATGATAAAATGCATGCAAGATCCATAGGACCTTATTCTTTAATTACACAGCAACCACTTGGCGGAAAAGCACAGTTTGGTGGACAGCGTTTTGGAGAGATGGAAGTATGGGCATTGGAAGCTTTTGGAGCATCGCATGTATTACAAGAGATTCTCACGATTAAGTCAGATGATGTTATCGGAAGAGCTAAGGCATACGAAGCTATTGTGAAAGGCGAAAATATGCTTAAACCAAATGTACCTGAATCATTCAATGTACTGGTACATGAACTTCGAGGTCTAGCACTTGAAATCACTTTAGATTAATGAAATTGAACCGTTTAGGTTTTAAAAATATAATACACTAATTAATTATGGCATTCAGAAAAAACAAAAAACTGAGAAGTGACTTTACAAAAGTTACCATAAGTCTAGCTTCACCAGAATCCATTTTGGAAAGCAGCCATGGAGAAGTCACACAACCTGAAACCATTAACTATCGAACGTATAAGCCCGAAATGGGAGGGTTGTTTTGCGAGCGTATTTTTGGCCCAGTCAAAGACTGGGAATGTCATTGTGGGAAATATAAGAGAATTAGATATAAAGGAATAATCTGTGACCGTTGCGGTGTCGAAGTAACTGAAAAGAAAGTCAGAAGAGAGCGAATGGGTCATATCGAATTAGTAGTACCTGTTGCTCATATTTGGTATTTCAGATCGCTGCCGAATAAAATCGGATACTTGCTTGGTCAACCAACAAAAAAGTTGGATCAGATTATTTATTATGAACGATATGTTGTTATCCAGCCTGGTATAAAAGAGGATGACGGTATAGCCAAAATGGACTTTCTCACAGAGGATGAATATTTGGATATTCTTGATAAGTTACCTCGAGAAAATCAAATGTTGGACGATGATGATCCTGAAAAATTCATTGCAAAAATGGGTGCCGATGCACTTGAAATGTTATTATCCAGAATTAACCTCGATGAATTATCATATGAATTAAGACATCAGGCAGCAACGGATACCTCTCAACAGCGTAAAGCAGAAGCATTAAAGCGTCTAAGAGTTGTAGAAGCTTTCAGAGATGCTCGAACACGAATTGAAAACAGACCTGAGTGGATGGTAATCAAAATGGTACCGGTAATTCCACCAGAGTTAAGACCACTTGTGCCACTTGATGGCGGAAGATTTGCAACTTCTGATCTTAATGACCTGTATCGTAGAGTAATTATAAGAAACAATCGATTGAAGCGATTGATCGATATCAAAGCTCCTGAAGTAATTTTGAGAAATGAAAAAAGGATGCTTCAGGAAGCTGTGGATTCACTTTTTGATAATTCAAGAAAAGTGAATGCGGTTCGGTCCGATGGTAACAGAGCGCTTAAATCTTTAAGTGATATGCTTAAAGGTAAACAAGGTCGTTTCCGTCAAAACCTTCTGGGAAAACGGGTGGATTATTCAGGTAGATCTGTAATTGTGGTTGGACCTGAATTAAAACTACACGAATGTGGTTTGCCAAAAAATATGGCTGCTGAGCTGTTCAAGCCTTTTATCATTCGAAAATTAATAGAAAGAGGAATAGTTAAGACGGTTAAATCTGCAAAGAAAATCGTAGATCGTAAGGATCCTGTAGTTTGGGATATATTGGAAAATGTATTGAAAGGTCATCCAGTATTGCTTAATAGAGCCCCTACGCTTCACAGACTTGGAATTCAGGCATTCCAACCCAAATTAATTGAAGGAAAAGCAATTCAATTGCATCCGTTAGCTTGTACTGCATTTAATGCGGACTTTGACGGTGACCAAATGGCTGTTCACGTTCCTCTGGGACAAGAAGCAGTATTGGAGGCGTCCATTTTAATGCTTTCTTCTCATAATATTTTAAATCCTGCTAATGGAGCACCCATAACGGTACCGTCACAGGATATGGTATTAGGTCTATATTATGTTACAAAAGGAAGAAGAGGGACTAAAAAGGAGCCAGAACTCGGAGAAGGAAAAGTATTTTATGGTGCTGAGGAAGTAATTATAGCACTAAATGAAGGTCGAGTTTCAAAACATGCTTATATAAAAGTAAGAGTAAAAGTAAGGAATGAATCCGGTGATCTGGAATCAAAACTTATTGAAACAGTCGCAGGTAGAGTAGTTTTCAATCAGCATGTTCCTGAAAAGGTTGGGTATGTTAATGAGTTATTGACAAAGAAAAAATTGCAGATTATCATATCAGACATCTTTAAGATAACAGGGATGGATGTGACTGCAAAATTCCTTGATGATATAAAAACTCTGGGTTTTCAGGAAGC
>JAHEMV010000033.1 GCA_024643455.1 Cytophagales bacterium | reverse complement strand
GGTGGATTATAGATATCTTAATTACGAATCCGTCACCAGGCAAAATATTGCGGGTATTAACCTGTCTTGGAATATCATTAAGAAATTAGCGTTATATGTGGATTATGAAGGAACTTTTGACAAACAAAACATACTTTATCACCGCATTTATACCAAGATCATACAACGATTCTAAATAAATCGATAATTTCAAAGTTTGATATAGTACCAGTTTGAAACCAATTATTAAAATGAAAAAGATAGCAATCAAGTTGTCCATGGTTCTTTTAATTTATCTATTCATCATAGCCTGCGATTCAAATCCTAAAGTAATCGAGGGACAACCACTTCAGAATCAAGGACCTGTAGTTAATTCAAAACCCCAGTCTGAAATGCCAGCTTTGCAAAATGACATATCTGATGGTCATTTGGTAATCGTAAATGAAATCCTTGATACGGAAAAATATTCCTACCTGAATGTATCGGAAGAAGGAGAAAAGTATTGGATTGCCATTCCAAGAAAGGAAGTACAGGTTGGAAGTACCTATTTTTACAAAGGAGGACTACTGAAAAAGAATTTTGAAAGTAAAGAGTACAACAGGGTGTTTGAGACTATCTATTTGGTTGCTGAAGTTATTCCTCATCCTTCAAATGCTGTAAGTTCTGAATTGAATGATTATCCGAAAAAGGACGAAATTTCCAGTGAATCAGTAATTGTAGATCCGGTAGAAGGGTCAATTAAGCTGTCGGAACTTTTTTTAGATCCAAAAAAATTTGAAGGGAAGCTGATTCAGGTCACTGGAAAATGTGTGAAAGTGAATCCAATGATCATGGGTAGGAATTGGGTACATATCCAGGATGGAAGTGGCCAGAATCTTGATCTGACGATTACAACCACAGAAAATGTGAATGTTGATGCCCTCGTTTCATTTAAAGGAACGATTGGGTTAAACAAGGATTTTGGAGCGGGCTACAAATATGATGTAATTATGGAAATGGCCACTTTACAATGATCTGTTTACATAATTTTACATTTTAAATGCTTACTATTTTAGCAACTTTAATTAGCATTAGCACTTCAAACCAGGAAGCAGCCACTGTCTTAGTACAAACCTTTAAAAAAATTTGATTAAAAATCATGCTAGGTTTTTAATAAAGCCACACTCCAAAGTAATTTTTATTGAAAATCGTTGCACTTAAAAAAATCTGCAAAATATTATTTTCATTCAGGTACTATTCTTAAGACCATTCCAGGTGCTTCCGTGCTTACATAAATAAATCCATCCGGTCCCTGGATGATGGCACGTACACGCCCGAGGTTTTCAGCTATTCGCTCTTCATGAGTCACCTTATTTCCATTGAGTTCCAAACGAGCGACATATTGAAATTTTAATGAACCAACCAAAGCATTCCCATTCCACGCTGAATATTTATCACTTGTTACAAAGCTCATTCCACAAGGTGCTATTGATGGAAGCCAATAGTGCAAGGGATCTACCATGCCTTCTTTTGTTGTAAATTCCGTTATTGTCGTTCCGTTATAATTTTTTCCAAAAGTGACTTCCGGCCAACCATAATTTACACCTGGTTTTACAATATTGATTTCATCACCTCCCATTGGGCCATGCTCGTGTGTCCAAATTTCACCAGTTAATGGATGAATGGCCATTCCCTGTGGATTTCGATTTCCATAAGCATAAATTGAGCCCATGGCACCAGGAGTATTGACAAAAGGATTGTCGTTCGGGATACTTCCGTCATCATTGATTCTATGTATTTTACCGGCATGGTTTTTCAATGTTTGTGCATTTTCTTTGCTGCCTCGCTCCCCAACAGAAAAATACAGTTTGCCATCTTTGCCAAATTCCATTCTTCCGCCAAAGTGATTTCCTCCACTGACAAAAGGTTGAGCCTGAAAGATTACCTGTTTATTAATGAGATTAAATCCTCCTAATTTAGCGCGCATTATTGCCGTATTTCCACCACCATTCCCGGGTGCAGCATAACTGATATACAACCAGCCATTTGATTTGTAATCCGGATGCAGCTTAATTTCAAACAAACCGCCCTGGCCTTGTTTGTAAACTTCAGGGACACCTGTGATTTTTTGATCCAGCAATTTCCCGTTCCGGATAATCCTGATTTCTCCATCACGTTCCGTTACTAACAGATCATTATTTGGCAGAAAAGTTAATCCCCAAGGATTTAATAGTCCAGTAGCTATAGTATCAATCCTATAATTCAATTTTTCTGAAGCAATATAATCCACAGACTTATTGTCTGGTTTTTTCTGTACATCATTGAGATCTGTTGACATGCATGAGATGCCAAAAATAAAAAAGGCTAATAATAGATTCATTTGATTTAATTTCATGATTTCGAACTAATAACTATAAAAATTGATAGTTGTTTGTTATTATTTGTAAATCATAAGTAGAAAATCAAATTTTGCTTTATAACATTTATTAATCAAAATATTATTTTACTTTTGCGGCCGCTTAACTAAGCAATATCGGATGAGGTCAGTTAATAGAGTCTACCTTACTCTGTTCGTCGTTTTAGGACAGTTGTTCATCTTTTTTACCTTCGTAGAGGCTGTATTAAAAAAAGAATTTGTCTCAACAATTGAATCTCAATTGGAGGATGATTCAGAACAGAATAATGCCATAAATTCACTTGAAAGATTTGGAGTAATACATCATACAATAATCCATTCGCCTCTCGCCCAATGCTGGTATTTCTTTGATAAAGATTGTATCATAGTCACAATGTCACATTCACAAAATCAGTGTTATAATTATTCAGACATTTCTCCTCCTAATTTCAGCACCATACGCTATCTTTAATTTTGATTATTATTTATTACCATTTCATTTTTGAAAAATATTCATTTATCATTTGTCTTTCATATTGCCGGGTTGGTCATACTTTTCCTGGGAGCGTTCTTTTTGCTTTGTATTCCCATTTCCTTTTTTTATCATGACAATCAAATAAATGCCTTTCTATTAAGTTCTGCCATAGCATCTCTGATAGGATTTACTATTTTTCTAACGACGTTTAAAAGCCGAAATACCGATCCGAACAAACGGGATAGTTTTATGATTGTGTCACTGGCTTGGCTTATCCTTTCACTTTTCGGTGCTCTACCATACATTATATCAGGATCAATTCCATCCTATACTGATGCATTATTTGAAAGCGCTTCCGGTTTTACTACAACAGGATCGAGTATATTAAACGATATTGAAGCCCTTCCAAAATCGATTTTATTTTGGCGTGCCCTCACACATTGGCTGGGTGGCATGGGAATCATTATGCTTATGGTTGCGATCTTCCCATTTTTCAAAGTGGGAGGAACACATTTAATGACCGCAGAAGGATCTCTATTTGGTGTTGATAAAATTAAACCGAGAATTATCAATGTTGCCAAACGACTTTGGCTCGTCTATTTGACACTTACTTTTTCAGAAACGTTCTTGCTAAAGATTGCAGGTATGACATGGTTTAATGCCGTATGTCATTCGTTTGCCACGATTGCCACGGGAGGATTTTCTACCCAAAATGCCAGTCTAATCAATGATACTCCTTTGGTCCAATATATTGTTATTGCATTTATGTTTCTTTCAGGAGTAAATTTTGCACTCCACTATTATGGTTTCAAACTTAATTTTCGTGAAATATGGATCAATGAAGAGTTTAGATTGTACACGATTCTAACCCTTTTGATTTCCGGATTTATTGCTTTAAGTCTTTTTGTTTCTGGTGACAGAAATTTTTTTACGGCAATCAGAGAGTCAACCTTTCAGGTCGTTTCTATTATTACCTGTACTGGTTTTGCCTCAGCAGACTATGAATATTGGCCTGTATTTGCAAAATGTCTATTATTTATGGCCATGTTTCTGGGAGCCTGCACCGGATCAACAGGGGGTGGAATAAAAATAGCACGTTTTGTATTGCTCTATAAAAGTCTCATACTGGTCTTTAAAAAATTGATCAATAGAAACACCGTTTCCATTATTACGATGAATGATAAAACTATTGAAGAGCGTTTCATCCTGAGTACATTCACTTTTGTCATGATTTACATACTCACCATCACACTTGGCACTATGATTCTGACATCTACAGGAATTGATATCGCTACTGCAGGAAGTAGTGTTGTAACTACCCTGGGAGGCATTGGCCCTGGATTTGGAATGGTAGGTCCTGTAGAAAATTTTTCTGCACTTTCAATATTTGCCAAATTATATCTTTCATTTAATATGATCCTGGGTAGATTGGAGATTTTGCCCTTCCTATATATTATTTACATTCCTTTCTCAAAGTATTGATTAAACCATTGTATAAAAAAAAGGGTTGTCGATAGACAACCCCAACTTTTAGGCGATTTTAATTGTTTTTACTGGCTTCCTTTTAGCTTCTTCCTTTTTGGGAATTACTAGATTTAGAACGCCATCGGTGTATTTTGCGTTTATTTTATCTGCTTCTGCAGAATCTGGCAAATGAAATGTCCTCATAAAGGATTGAAAACTAAATTCTTTTCGTTGATAGTTTTTATCCTCGTCAACATTTTCAGTCGTTTTTTGAGAAGAAATCGTTAGCGTGTTGTTATCAAGCTCAACTTTAAAATCATTTTTTGACATCCCCGGCGCTGCCATTTCTACATGAAACTCACCATCTGTTTCATAAATATTTACAGAAGGAATTGTTGTTCCGGTAGATGAACTTGAAGGCCAACTAAACAAGTCTCTGGTGAAAAAATCATCAAAGAAATTCGAAAGTACTGGGACGTACCCAGGTTCTCTTTTGATAAGTGTCATCGTTAAAATCTTTTTAAGTTTAACATTAAACAAATTTTACTAAGCCGCCTTTAGAGCGTTAAAACTTATACCTAATTGGAATTAACCAATGATCGCGATCTGTAAGTATATAATCAAATGAAATGCCAGGGTAAAAACCCTGTCAAAAGTTCCTAAATATGCGTTTTTACTATATAATTAGTGTGACAATTTGACTTTATTGACAGGCAAAATTCAAAAAAAATAAATCTCTTTTTTTGAAAAGGATTATTTCAATATTACCTCTATTTCCTGATTAGATTTGTGAAAATCAACAAGTGCAGCGGCAAATCCAGGTGGGCCAAATGTTGCCTTAGGATTATTAGAAAATCCATATGGCTCTTTTGGAATACCTATAAAATTGGTATCCAATTCTTCATTATCATTCAAATCGTGAAACAAGGTAAAAGCATATTTTCCAAATGGGATCTCAAAAGATATTAGCTGCTCATCGATTGCCAACACTGGTTGTTTTAACAAAGCCAAAGCTTCTTTCATATAGCCCTCCTTATTATCATAAGCAGCAATCATAATTTTCCCCTTCACCTGTTGAATGTTCTTTACTTTAATAATGATAACTGTTTTATCAATCTGAGCCAGCGACGTTTCACTCAAGCCAAGCAGTAATAAACATGCCAAAATCCATGAATTTAATATTGATTTCATTATGAGATAATTAATTGTTGTATGATAAGTCCAATCCAGTCTAAAAGGTTCATTTAATTTTAAATTATATTTAACTCTTAGAAAAATGTATCCCCATATTTTGAATCTATAAAGATTATATTCTTTAATTTTGCAGACATCATGAATACAATTTTACCCATTCTCTATACTTGTATTGGAACCTTTCTCATCAATATTCCCTGTGGATATTTGAGAGCGGGCTATCGAAAGCTTTCTTTTATGTGGTTCCTTTTCATCCATCTTCCAGTTCCTATTGTCATCTATCTTCGACATCTGAATGGCATCAATCTCTCATGGACTCTGGCCCCATTTCTTTTTGGAAGTTATTTTCTTGGTCAATGGCTCGGAAGGAAATGGAAAGTCCAAAGGGATTTGAAAAGTCAACCTGTTGAAAAATAGCAGGTTAATATTTTGATTTGCTGAAATCATTGATAATACCCAATTCAATCCAGTTGGCAAGAGCTTGCCTGTTGTCGCTTATCACAAAGCGTAACTGGTCGCGATAGTTTTTAATATTGCCCAATTCAATGTATACGATTGGTGGCAAAGTATTTTTGACCATATATAAGCCACTTCGCGTAGATACCGTACCGTGATATTCCCGACCGGGCTGGTGGCGATCATATTTAGATTTGAAAATTGCATGAATTTCTTCTGCAAGCTGTTTGCCGCGCTGGCTATTGGTATGATGGTAAAAGAATACATCTATATTTTGACCCTGACTCCTGCTATCAACATGAATCGTTATTAAGCGCTGAAAGGCTCCCTGGTGTTGATTATATAGTTTATTTATCTCATCCACACGTTGTTGTAATCGAGCTTTTTGATTGAGCGGCAGTTCCTGATTAGAAATGGTTGTTTCTGAATCATCCATTTTTAAAATGCTCTCATCACGAATCCCATTGCTTTTATCCTGAATGATCATATATACTTGTGCTCCATGAGAAATGAGGTTTCTAGCGAGTCTAAGTGTAACATCATAGGCATATTCATCTTCGCTTAGGGTATAATTGCCATATTTTCCCATTGCTCCGGGATCGGGTCCTCCATGGCCACTAACCAAATAATAAATGGCTCCTTCGAGCCGATTGTCAATGATGGGAATTTTTTCATATTTCTTACCAAAAATCGGATCAAGGTAGCTTTTGGGTCTTGCTGTTACTGGTTTTTCAGGTGTCGGAATTAAGATTATTTCGGGCAGATAATAAATTGTTCCTGGAATAAGTAAGGTGTCACTCTTTAGCTTTTCCTTATTACTTTCTATGAAAGGTCCTTTGTAAATTTTAGGATCAAGTTCATTGCGTAGCAAGATCTCATAGATGCCCTCCCACTCCTGAGCCACAACGATATTATCATCATATTGGGCATATGATACCTCGAAAGTGCTTAAAAAAACTGAAAATAAAATAATGATAATTGTGCTGACCCTCATCAAGCTTACAGACCGGATTGATTCAAACTGCGAATATAAGGATTCTCAGTAAATCGAATCGACTTGAAGCGGGAACTATTCTTTATAATTCCAAAGTAATTCGATGGTCATCCCTCCAATTTTACTCAAGTCAACATAGGCAAACCTGCCAGAGCCATTCTTCCCTTTTTCCCCCCATCCTCCGGACATGGAAACTTTGTATCCTTTTTGCTCAAAAAATCGGATCGCCGCATCCATGTCTTCTACTGAAAATCCAAAGTGCTGAATGCCTTCCCCGTGCATACGAATAAAATCTGCATATACAGTTGGCGGTGTAATGGGTATAATCCATTCATAAACAATTGATCCATGGCGTTGCCAGCCAAGTTTCATGTCAAAATCCGCTGGCTGACCAAAATATTTTTTATCTGTAACCGGGCCATGAGTAATTTCGAGTGGAGGTAATCCTGCTGAAGCCCAATAACTTGAAACAGGGTTTTCGTCCTTTATAGCAAAGGCGTATTGTGTGAAATTCATATTCTGACTGTTTTTGCCATCATTGATTGCATTTCCTGAACGGTTGTCAATCACAAAACCCAGATAATATTTTCCGTGCTCCCTGGTATCCATTATGGTATAGTTCAGGTCACCGGATTTAGTCTGTAGCGTATAGGTGGCAATTTTACCGATATTAACACGTGCCAATTGTTGGGTCACTTCCTGAAGTTGCGCTTCATCTTTTACCTTGTGAATCAAAGCGACGGCACCTTCACCATTTTTATTTAGATATCTGGAAAAAATGGTTTCTCCACTTACCGGCTGAATCCATAATGCATTTGCACCACCCAGGTGAGCAATCGAAGCTTTGATGGTTCCTTTATCATCTTTTAGTCCATGACTTACTAGTTTCACTTTCTTCAGATCTTCAATTTGAGTGAATCCGATATCGAGCCATCCTTTCCTGACAGATTTCAAATCTTGTACGACCCATAATATTTGGTCAACTTCTTTGTATACAGGATTGATTTGAGCAACAATATTATCTATGGAACATATCCAAAATAAAATAGCGGAACTGATAAATAACTTTTTCATAACTAAAAAATTTATTTTTTAAATACCATTTTTCAAAAAGAAATCATGAAATTGATCTTTTTCTAAAGATACAAAAGGAATCGCTTTATTGATCTGGAAAATCTGATAAACAATGACATAATTTAAGTATGTTCACTACAGTTCAATACCTACCTTTTTTCCTTCAGAACGAATATATTCAGCAGCCAGGCTGTATTCTTCCTGGGTATTAAGGTGTTCCATCATCAGCGGGATATCCTTTAGTTTACTCAGTTCCTTCAAAAATACGCTGTAATCCATAAAACCTAATCCCGGCCGACATTCTGTAAATTGCGGTGTGTAAATGTCTTCTTTCAATACAATATCCTTCCCGTGGCAGCTGCGAATATGCGGCCCTAGTTTTTTAAAACATTCTTTGATCATTTCACCACTTGAATAAAATAATTGCGGGCTGACAATCAAATTCATTGGATCCAGGTGCACGCCAAATTGTTTTCGATCTATTGCTTTGATCAGCCGGAGATAATTATCTGCAGAATCCGGATAAGCCCACGGCATGGGTTCCAGGGCAAAATAGGTCCGGGTAGGTTTTACATCGTCAATAATTTCCCGGGTTGTCTGTACGATTTCATCAAACGTTTTTTCCGTTAGGTTGTCCATATGTGGCCCTGCCCATTGGGCTGGGTTTTTTGATCCACTTACATTTACACAGCAATTGGCTCCGATAGCATCGGCGAGTTGGAGTGCTTTTTTTGTTTTTTCTATGGCTTCACTTCGCAAATTCGCTTCCGTACTGATCAGGTTTATCCAGACTCCAACTTCCGAAATCACAATATCTGCTTTTTTGGCTGCCTGCTCATAAGCTCTAATTTCATCAGAGGGTGCGCCTGGTTGCAAAGGGCAATATGCTGCTCGATAAGAACGCTTTTGTAACGCCGCGATCCACGATTCCGGTGAATCAGCTTTTTCAAAAACTGGTCCCCCTAGCCGAATATAGGAATTACTATTTTTTGCGTTTAAAAATGATGGAGACAGACTCGCTATTGTGGCGGTTTTGATTAGGTTCTTATTAAAAGATCTACGTTTCATCCGGATGTTATTAAGCTATAAAAAATTAACCTGCATCCTAAGGTAATGTGCCCAAGCAATAAAGTCAACAAACCTCCCAATCACTGATTTTAAAAATTAATCTTGACTACCTAAATTTAGTAATCATCCATTCGGACCGGAAATTTAAGTAACTCTTTAAGACTAGCTCTTTGTATTGAAAGAGTTCATTTTATAATCAGACCGAAAATAAATACCGGATAATTCATTTAATTCTGAAAAGGTAAAATAGCAGAATTGGAAGGCCCATAAACATTAAAAACCTTCAAATAAACATTCTGGTGGTATGAAAACGGCTTGGTGAACTATTTTTTCATTGCTTTTGTTCTTTTTATACATAACTAAATTTTTTTTCAAATAGCTCAAAGTCAATGGCTTGGATTCCATTTACTTTTTTCCCTGATACAGGTGCCTCTTATAAGGTTGTACTAATTCTTCTGCTGAAGATAATTCTCGTACAAAAATCCAATTAAAATGCCAACCAGATTACGCGGACCATAGATTGGATGATTTTTTCATCTCATTTATTTTTAAATTTTTCTAATCACCAAAAACCAAACCCATGAAAAGCAAAATCATACTTTACCTGATATTTACAGGTATCCTATTAACATTCTTATTTTTCCAGAATTGTGGTGAGGCCACAGAACCGGATGTTCCTAATAAAGCCCCAACTTGTAGTATTTCATCGCCATCAAATAATGCTGCCATTGGATTAGGCGCAATAACCACCATAACTGTTTCAGCAAATGATACGGATGGCTCCGTAGCCAATGTAAAAATTAGTATCGATGACGTAAATGCAGCAACATTACAATCATCACCTTATTCCTATGAATGGAATACTGCCAGTGTATCTACAGGACAACACAATATAAAAGCAGTAGCAACCGATGACGGCGGTTTAACAGCCATATCTCAAATAATTGTAACCGTTACAGCAGATGCACCATCAGTAACTACATCAGACATCACAGAGATTACAGCAACAACTGCCACCGGTGGAGGAAATATAACTGATGATGGCGGAGTAGAGGTAACAGCCAGAGGCGTTGTATGGGGAGAATCCAGTGGCCCAACCCTTGAAAGTAATTTAGGGAAAACTGAAGATGGTACTGGAAAAGGAATATTCACGAGTAGTCTTACAAGTTTAACAGCTGCTAAAACTTACTATGTGAAAGCCTACGCAACAAACAGCGGGGGTACGGCTTATGGGGAAGAAAAAAGCTTTACAACTGGCGGATTACCTGTAGTTGAAACTGTAGCGACTTTGACAGACATCACTAATTCTACAGCGGAAGGCTCAGGGGAAGTGACAGATGATGGAGGTTCAGCAGTTACAGCACGTGGATTGGTCTGGGGGCCATGGGGAGAGGACCCTACCTTGGAAACCAATACTGGTTTTACAACAAATGGCACCGGCACCGGTACGTTTACAAGCTCATTAACCTCATTGACACGAGCCACCAAGTATACGGTAAGAGCATATGCCACTAATAGCGCAGGGACTTCCTATGGCGCGTTTACATCTTTCACAACATTACCTGATCCTCCAACTGTAACACTATCAGATATTACCGACATATGGGCCCATGTGGCATTATGTAGTGTGACAGTAACTGACGATGGAGGCGCTGCGAATGTTTCTACAGGAATAGTATGGAGTACTACACAAAATCCTGATGAAAGCAATTTCGATGGGCAGTGGTATAATTCTACCGATGCTATTTTATCAGCACTAAAACCAGAAACCAAGTATTATGTCAGAGCTTATGCTACTAATGTTGACAACATTTTTGTTTACAGTGAGGAAAAAACTTTTACTACACTGGCATTCGATCAAATAATACAAACCGGGAGCTTTACTGATTCAAGAGATAACAATCAATACAGTACAGTAACAATAAGTGATCAGACCTGGATGGCTGAGAACCTCGCCTACTTGCCGAACATTTGTGGTCCGGATTCGGAATGTGGGTATTGGGTATATGGCTACAATGGATCTAATGTAGGTGATGCCAAAGCGACACCAAATTATACAACATATGGTGCATTATATAATTGGGAAATGGCAAAGGCTGCATGCCCAACCGGATGGCGTCTTCCAACTGACTACGATTGGTCATATCTTGAAGTTCAACTTGGAATTAGCTTTGCAATAATAGAAAGCGACGCCGAAGGACTCAGAGGTACAGATCAGGGAGGTAAAATGAAAGAAGCAGGAGAATTGCACTGGGACGCAACAAATTTGGGAGCCAACAATAGTTCCGGATTTACCGGGTTGCCGGGAGGTTTAAGAGACAATATTAATAAGAATTTCCAGGCTCTGGGAGCTGGAGGATATTTCTGGTCTTCTACCCAGGACGGGAACTGGGTTAATTATCGATTTTTGGTTAATTCTTCTGAACAGGTTGGTTCAGACTGGGCCTCAAGTGCTATAGGCAATACTGCCTTAGGGGGATCAGTACGATGTCTAAAGGAATAAAGGCAGCCAACGTAATAAGACAGCAGCAATAAAGTTGCTGTCTTTTTAATATTTAACGCATTTCAACTTAACCGCTAAATAATAAAAACTTTCAATTCCATAAATGAGGGTGGGGATACCGCCATCCTGTATATCTTATCCATTTTAAGATATTTTCCATATTTATCTAATCATTGATTCCTAATTTGATATTGGAAAAAATTAAATCTCCTTTAAACATTTGAAATAATTTTACATCAAAAATCGGTCGTTTATTTCCGGAGATGGTATCATACATTTATCCTTTTTCCCAAACCACCTGTATCGATTTGCTCCAATCATGTTATAAACCCAATCGCGCAAGGGTTTTGGAATGAATTTAAAAATGTAAAACAAGCGCCAAAGACCACCCATATCCTTGAGTATGGTCAAAACAGCATCAGATTGGGTATAAATAAGTTCGCCTTTTTGGTAAACAACAGAATCATAACTTATATGCTGACCGTTAGCATGAGTCAAGTTCGTTGATGCACAATCAGATTGAAGCGAGGCAAATAAAAAAATCTTTTTTTTGTCATTTTTGATTACAAATTGGATTGACCAGTTACACAAATTACATACCCCGTCAAAAAAGATTACCTTTCTACTGGGAATGTTTTCTGATTGCTTTGTCATTTACAAATTCGCGTTATTCCGCCAAAGTTAAGGATTAAAATAGCAAAATTCGTTGTTGCAAATGAATGAAAAAACAACGGTCTGTATATATAATTTTATAAAAGGATATATTTTTGCCCCTTGGTATTATAAGTTTCCTAAACCGATTCATCGTAGTCTTTTATTGTTTAAATTTATATGAAGAATTACTTATGATCATAGTCATAAGGTTTGAAAAAACATGATCGTTGCTTTGGCATTTGAAAAAAATGATACTGTTTATGCTGCAAATTCTACTTTCAGTAATTCAAAAAATTGAAACCTTTTTTAATGTAAAATACAACCAGAATTGTCAATAAGTTTTTAAAAATCAATGTTGAAAAAATGAAAAAAAAAATACTGATAAGCGCTAGTATAAGCTTTCTGATGCTGATGTTAAATACTGAGCTTTTTGCTCAATTTACACTCACAGGAGAACTCAGGCCAAGATCTGAATTTCGGAATGGGTTTAAAACACTTCATAGTGAAGGCATTGACCCAGCTTTTTTTACAGAACAACGCACACGATTGTATATGGATTTCGAAAAAGAAAACCTTTCACTAAATATTACCCTTCAGGATGTGAGGATATGGGGGAATGCAAACCAGATTTATAAGACGGATCCATCCCTCAATAATCTCTCTGAGGGATGGGGTCGGTATGCTTTTAATGAAAAATATGCTATAAAAGTTGGGCGGCAAGCTATGAACTACGACAATGCTCGTTTTTTAGGAAACCTGGATTGGGCACAACAAGGACGAAGCCATGATGCTGTGCTTTTTACAAGGGAAAATCCTGAGAAAAATTGTAGCCTTCATTTAGCTGTCGCTTACAATCAAAACGTACCATTTGAGCCCACTAATATTTCTGGAACAGAATATTTCGACATAAACAATTATAAAACCATGATCTTTGGTTGGTGGCATAAAGAATTTGAAGATGGAAAAATGTCACTTTTAATTCATAACGATGGGAGACAAACCGCGGACACTACCATGGCAAACAGGCAAACCTACAGTATAAATGGAAATTATAAACTAGGTGAAATTAATCTGGATGGAGAATTTTATTATCAGGGTGGTAAAGACGTGTACAAGGAGCAAGTCAGCGCTTTTTTATTTGCCATACATGGAACATACACCACCGATTTTACGCCAATTACTTTAGGATTTGAATATGCATCAGGCACCAGTCTTGGAGATGCAAAAAATAAATCTTTCGATCCACTGTACGGAACGAATCACAAGTTTTATGGATATATGGACTATTTTTATGTAGGAAATTATCATGGACAGGCAGGAAGAAGCATGTCTTCCGGATTGATCGACCTGCATTTAAAAACCAATTTCAAACTGGGAGAAAAATCTGGTCTTGCAGCTGATCTCCATTATTTTGCCAGCCCGGCAAAAATCTATGAAAACAGGAATCCCAATAATGATACCTATGGATCTACGCTTGGCGCAGAAATAGACCTGGTATATTCACTGGCACTTGCCAAAGATGTGAAACTCAATTTTGGTTATTCTCAAATGTTTGCATCCGATACTATGGAAGCCATAAAAGGAGGAGGAGGAGATAAATCACTAATGCAAAATTGGGCTTGGGCAATGATCGCTTTCAAACCTCAGTTATTTACAACTGCAAAAGAATAAAATATGCCTTTGAAAAAAACCTTTGATTATTTAAAACCGCCATCGAACTGGATTATATATGTCAATGTGCTCATCGCTTTTTTTGTTGGCATATTTATTTATACTCTTTACGTTTCGAATGCGGTATCATATCTTTCTGATGACCCAAAAACGTGCGTCAACTGCCATGTAATGCGTTCAGAATTTGCAACGTGGCAACATAGCAGCCATAGGGAAGTAGCTGTGTGCAACGATTGCCATGTGCCGCATAACAACGTATTTAATAAATACTTTTTTAAAGCAAAAGATGGCCTTAGACATGCTACAATGTTTACCTTTCACCTGGAACCTCAGGTGATTAAAATGCACGAAGCAGGCCAGGCTGTTGTGTTGAAAAATTGCCAGAATTGCCATCAGAATTTGAACAGTGAAGTCGGTTTGTCGAATACAACACTAGAAGACAAAATGCATGGAGACAGCAAACTTTGCTGGGATTGCCACAGAGAGGTGCCTCATGGCAGAGTCAAAGGATTGAACTCCACTCCGAATGCCAAAGTCCCGATGCCTGGAAGTCCTCTTCCTGAATTTATACGAAATCTTAACACGAATAATAAATAATCTTCATCATGAATACCCTAAGAAAATCTGTACAATCCAAACCATGGCTGGGGTGGTTTTTATTTATCCTGACAGTATTAATTGTTTTTGGTCTGGGATTACTCACTTCAAGCATTATCGAACGAAGAACAGAAGCACAATATATCGATCAGAAAAAAATAGAAATTCAGGAATTTGAACCCAGAAATATTGTTTGGGGGCAAAACTATCCTAAAGAATACGAAACCTATATGGCCACAAAAGACACATCTTTTGTTAGCAAATACAATGGCAATAAACATATCGACCAGTTAGAACAATTTCCAGATTTAGTCGTTTTATGGGCCGGTTATGGTTTTTCGAAAGATTATAATCAACCAAAAGGACATGTGTATGCAGTAAGTGATATCACCAAAACACTTCGGACGGGCGCTCCGATGGGAACAGGTGAAGAACCTATGCCTGCTACCTGTTGGACGTGTAAAAGTCCTGATGTCCCCAGGTTGATGAAGGACATTGGTGTGAAGGAATTTTATATGGGCAAATGGTCAAAGCATGGTGAGGAAGTTAATAATCCAATCGGATGTGCTGATTGTCATAATGAAAAAACTATGGATTTACAGATCACAAGACCAGCTTTGGTTGAGGCGTTTGAACGGCAGGGGAAAAACATCAATGAGGCAACACACCAGGAAATGCGCTCTTTGGTTTGTGCCCAATGTCATGTTGAATACTATTTTAACAAAAAGAAACCTTTTGAAGGTGTTCCTTATCTTACCTTTCCATGGGATAATGGTATGTCAGTAGAAGATATTGAAAAATATTATGACGATATCGAATTTAGTGACTGGACACATTCACTCAGCAAAGCTCCGATGATTAAAGCCCAACATCCCGGTTATGAAATATTCAAAACAGGAATCCATGCCCGTCGCGGCGTAGCATGTGCAGATTGCCATATGCCATACAAATCTGAAGGGGGCGTAAAATTTACGGATCATAAAATTCAAAGTCCGTTGAACAACATTGCCAACAGTTGCCAGGTGTGTCATCGGGAAAGTGCCGAAGAATTGACAAATAGTGTCTACGCCAATATGGATCGCGTATTGGAAAATAGAGGTGAACTTGAACACTTATTAGTAAAAGCACATTTGGAAGCAGAATTTGCATGGAAATTAGGAGCTACCGAAGCCCAGATGAAAACAGCTTTAATGGATATTCGTCATGCACAATGGAGGTGGGATTTTGCGGCCGCGAGTCATGGAGCAGCCATTCATTCACCTGTGGAGGCGTTGCGGATCATCGGGACAGCCATTGAACGAGCTCAGGAAGCACGATTAAAAATTGCAGGCGTAGTTTATGAACTTGGACATAAGGGTGAAATCCCTGTGGCTGATGTAAGTACAAAAGCAAAAGCCCAGGCGTATATTGGTCTGGATATGGAAAAGCTGGTAAATGAGAAGAAAAAATTTCTTAAAGAAATTGTACCTCAATGGCGGGAAGCAGCCAAAAAGCGGGAAGATGCCATGCCTCAATATGACATTACGCCAAAAGCCGTTTCCTTGAAATAACAAGGAAGAGAAAATAATTATACCACCACCTCGTTTAAATGATGAGGTTAATTTAATATTCAAATAGTAAATGTTGTATCACAAAAGGCTGACTTCGGTTAGCCTTTTTTCTTTTTATGCTCTTTACTCAAATTGATCGTCCCTCCAAATACAATATTGAATTCCGAAAAGAAAAAATGCTGATTGGCTTCATCGACCTTGGACATAGTAGTTCGTATATCAGCCATATTGATAAATCCTCCTTTTAATTCTGACTGTATAAAAAAAGCTTCAAAAAAAGATACTTTTAGTCCAGCCATCACACCAAGACCATAGCCTGCCAGGTGAAATTCATCATATCGCTCTTTATTAAGTAATGTTGTATTTGTCCTGGGTAAAAGCGCTCCAAGACCAAATCCTTCTGTTACATTAAAATCAATTTTATTAAAATGAAATATCGGATCTTCCCGCCTCAGTTCTACATTGAGATAATTCAATCCATCCGTATGCTCAAATTGTAAAAAGTCTTCTGAGATTGCAATATCATCATTGTAATATTCTCCATCAAATTCAGTCTGCGAATCATGTATATAACCGGAAATGGATACCGTTTGATTTTGCTGAACAACATATTTCATGTGATCGACACCTAACGAGATATTCCAATTATGTTTTATAAAATACCCCACCCTGAAATTGTACTGAGGAACAGTAATCATGACAGGATTCAAGTATGGATCAATGGCAAAAGGAGTTTGCCTGTCATTTGCGACGACTTCCTTTAACGTGAATTTATAATTACTACCGGAAAAAGTGATGTCGGAATGATTATACCATCCCCTGTTCCATCCCCAATAGAAATACAACTTACCCTTTTGCCCGATAGTCAAATCCGGTGTTAGATTTTGTGCAAAGGAGAATTGAGCTATGAAGAATAAAAAAATTCCGATACAAAAATATTTCATGTTTTTAATTTGATATCAACTGATAGAAAAAAGCGGAAACAAATCTGGTACTTATTTCGAAGGGGAAAAGCTAAGGTTAGGATAGGTTAATTTTTCATTATATATAATTTCATTTTAGGGCCAAAGATAGAATATCCTTTTTTTCAATTTCAAATTTTTATGTATTTATTGAAATATTATTAGAATTTGAGATGCTAGATAATTTGAGAAAACAGGCTTTACTGTGATATTCCAAAATCCTCATCCCTTTTTGTTGTGGAAAGATGGAAATCAGGGCAAAAAAATGGTAGAAAAGCATTGCCGGACTTCTTTAATGGGCTTTCATTTTAATGCTATATCTATCCTACTATTAAATTTTAGTACCTTTATACCCTATAATATAGAGGGACTAAAAATGGAAAGCATTAGTGTTTTTGACATACTAAAAATAGGTATTGGCCCGTCCAGTTCGCACACAATGGGACCCTGGAAAGCTGTTCAGCAATGTTTGAATGAATTTTCACTGAAATATGATCTGCTTTCCATTCAATCCATTCAGGTTTACTTATATGGTTCATTAGCTAAAACCGGCCCTGGCCATGGAACAAACAAAGCCATCATGCTTGGCATTATGGGATTTGATCCTGCTACAATTGATTGTAGTCTAATAGATGACTATATCAACACCATCAAAGCAACGCATAAAATAACGATATTCGGAAGTAAAGAAATTTCCTTTCATCCGCAAGAACATATTTTTTTTAAAACGCAGGAGCAATTGCCATTTCATTCCAATGCCCTGAAAGTGCTAATTACTTATGGAAATTCGGCAGTTTATGAAGATATTTTCTATTCTATTGGGGGTGGGTTTGTAGTCAAAGGACCTGCAGATGAAAATTTGCCAACAACTCAGCTTCCATTTCCCATCGAGCGTGCTAAAGATTTATTGTCGTGGTGCAAACAAGAAAATTGCTCAATTTCAGATATAGTCTTAAAAAATGAACTTACCTGGCGTACCGAACAGGAAATCTTAGATCAGCTTAAGCTAATCATCGATACCATGCAAGCTAGTGTGTACAAAGGGTGCCATTCTGCAGGAATACTTCCTGGAGGATTAAATGTAAAACGAAGAGCTTCTTATCAAAACACAAAATTGATCCAAAGTAGCAAGTATGACTCCATCAGTGGATGGATTGAAATGATAAAAAAAGCCGACCATTCTTTTAAAGAAACACTGAATTGGGTAAGCTGTTTTGCGCTAGCTGTCAATGAGGAGAATGCTGCATTTGGCAGAGTCGTAACTGCTCCGACCAACGGCGCTGCGGGGGTAATCCCTGCAGTTATGTTGTATTACCTATGTTTTTGTGAAGATGTCAAGGAAAATGACGTGGATAAGTTTATGCTGGTTGCCGGTGAACTTGGGAGCATTTTCAAAAAAGGAGCGACAATTTCTGCCGCCATGGGTGGATGCCAGGCAGAAATCGGAGTCTCTGCTGCAATGGCCGCTGGTGCACTGACGGAAGTACAAGGCGGGTCACCTGAACAGGTATTGATGGCCGCTGAAATCGCTATGGAGCACCATCTGGGTTTAACATGTGACCCTATTGGCGGATTAGTACAAATCCCCTGCATTGAGCGAAATGCCATGGGCGCTATGAAAGCCATAACGGCTTCTCAAATCGCACTGGCCAGCGATCCTTTTTTTGCTCGCGTTTCACTTGACGAAGTTATCAAGACAATGTGGAATACTGCTGAGGATATGAATTCCAAATACAAAGAAACCAGCGAAGGCGGATTAGCCATCAACATCCCAGTAAGCTTCCCGGATTGTTAATAATTGGAACTGGATCAAAAGTCTGTTAGTTTTTAATATCTAACAAAATATTCAATTGTTGGTCATGCTCAACAAAAGCAGATTTTTACTAATACGAGTAGACTTTTCAAATCAATTTCACCAAGGCATCTATGGCTTTTTGTACATTGTTTCGTACCTGTAAAATATCGGCCTCCATCATGTAGCAGGGTG
>JAHEMV010000420.1 GCA_024643455.1 Cytophagales bacterium | reverse complement strand
TGGCTTCAGGCATGGCTGCTATGTTTGTCAGTATGGCTGCTTTTTTAAATCAAGGGGATCATTTGTTGATTTGTCGCTCAGTATTTGGCTCAACACACCAGATTACCACCCAATTATTGCCACGATGGGGAATATCCCACACCTATGTTGATATTCATTCACCTGAAGCATGGGAAAAAGAAATAAAGAAAAACACTAAAATGATTTTTCTGGAAACGCCATCAAATCCTGGATTGGATATTATTGATTTGGAATTAGTTGGGCAGATGGCAAAAAAACATCATTTGCTTTTTAATGTTGATAATTGTTTTGCAACGCCATATTTACAGAATCCCGCCAAATTTGGAGCAGATCTTATTACGCATTCTGCCACCAAATTTATTGATGGACAAGGGCGTGTCATCGGAGGTGCTGTACTTGGGTCGAAAGAATGTATAGAAAAAGTCCGCTTTTTTTCAAGACATACGGGGCCTGCGATGTCACCGTTCAACAGTTGGATATTGTCTAAAAGCCTGGAAACCCTTGCTGTGCGCATGGATAAGCATTGTGAAAACGCGCTTGCCTTAGCTATTCATCTGGAAAGTCATCCTGAGATTTTGTCTGTTCGATATCCCTTTCTACCGTCCCATCCAAATTATGCCATTGCTAAAAAGCAGATGAAACTTGGGGGTGGGATGGTTTCTTTCGAACTTAAAGGGGGAATTGACCAGGGAAGGAAGTTTCTCAATAGTTTGAAGATGATTTCTTTCTCAGCCAATTTGGGAGATACCCGCAGTATTGCTGCTCATCCGGCATCTACCACTCATTCTAAATTAACAAAAGAAGAGCTTGCATCGGTGGGGATTTCTGATGGATTGATCCGTATTTCCGTTGGACTGGAACACATACAAGATATTATTGATGATATCGATCAAGCTATAAAAAAGTCAGGCAAATAGGTTTCCCTGGTAGATTAGAAAGAGAATTAGGATGAAAACTGGTAGCCTATTTCTTTATAGAAATTATCCATAACCCTAAAATTTTTTGTATTTGGTTCTCTGATGTAATTCATTGTACTTGAAATAGCAAATAATTCCTGCACGCCAAAAATTTCGGAAATTAGTTCCTGAAGACTGTTGTTGTACGTTTCCATGAAGAATTCATTGATATAAGCTAGCGTATTTTTATCCTTTACTTCATTAAGTACGTTCAGCAAGTCGTGCGAATTTGACTTGCCAGAAAGGCATTTATATATTTTTTCTGCTATCTCCACTATAGAGTTATGGACTTAAAAAAACGAATTTTAAATATAAGTTAATTTTTAAAAATTGAGTTTTTTTATTTAAATAATCGAGACTTGTTTGTAACCTTGATGAAATCAAATCAATCTGAAACAGCTAGATTGAGTATGGTTGTCACATTAATTTCGATGAAAACCTAATTCTTTTGCAGGGAAGTTTAATCGCTTAATAGTTAAAATTGAATCTATGAAAATTAGGGAATCGTCGGATATGATTTTTTTAACTTATAATTTACATCAGAAGCATCTCCTTAAGAATTAATTATTTTACATAGCGACCATTAGATTATGCGAAAATGAAGAATACGATCCAGATCATCCCACTACAAAATTTAGCTTTGGCTTTTATTCCTATAGTTATTGTACTTTTAATTTTATGGAACTGGAAGTTAAAATATATCAATTCCATCCACGCTGTTGTACGAATGCTCATTCAACTTTTTCTGATAGGCTATTTTCTGGTTTTTATCTTTAAAGAAGGAAATTCCATTATCATTTTGTTTGTACTTGTTATCATGCTTTTAGCTTCCAGCATTATTGCCTTACGGACCATTCAAATCCCAAAAAAATCATTGTACATAAAGTCTTTTTTGGCTATTCTCATTTCTGGAGGAAGTATTTTGATATTGATTACACAAGGAGTGTTGCGTCTGGATCCATGGTATTTGCCGAGTTATATGATCCCACTTGCGGGGATGATCTTTGCAAATGCAATGAACAGTGTTAGCATAGCGGGAGAAAGGTTGCATGCAGAAATTAAAAGAGAGATTCCTTATCCTGAAGCTCGGAATATAGCCTTACAAGCATCGTTAATTCCCATAACCAATTCTCTCTTTGCCGTGGGGCTTGTTTCACTTCCGGGTATGATGACTGGTCAGATTCTTTCTGGTGTTTCACCATTTATTGCTGCCCGATACCAGATCATGGTTATGTGCATGATCTATGGATCTGCAGGGATTTCTTCTGCCATTTTCCTCACAATGATAAAGTCACATTTTGAAAAAAAAGAAGGTATTATTTCATGAATGATTAGACACACAAGTGAGCGTTTTTTAGCGAGTGGTTTTATCTATCGAACGCTTAATAATTTCAGTAAAATAGGCTCCTTTAAATGGACCTACCCAATTCATTGATTTTATTTCATCATGTTGGCATGAGGCATAGTGTTCGTCAGCGGTGATGTATCCGATATAGTTGCCATTAAAACTTGTAATAAACAATGATTTCCCATGGTCTTTTGAATACTGATCCAGTTGATTGTTTATTGAAATTTCACCTGAAAAATCGCACGGCATCCCCAAAAGTAAAATATCCCCGATTTCCATGATTTTGATATTGGCTTGCAATGGGCCGAAGAAGGCGCTGAAAAGCCAGTCCCGTATGCGCAATCCAGATGTGATCCTTAGTTGAGAAGGAGGCAGCTCAATTTCCATGTCCGATCCGCCTAATGTCGTGTTTGTGCTAAATTTAGTTGAGTCCAGATCAGAAAGAATTTTTTTACTCAATTCATTTCCAATGGCTTGGATGCGCTCCGGACTTTTCGGAATATCACTTTTAATGTTATGACTAGCAACCATGCCAGCACAAAACACAGCAAAATCAACTGTTGGACTTTGCTCCAGTTTATCTACTAAAATCCCGGGATAATCTCTGCTTAATTTCCAAATATCAGCATCCAGGTTTACCGGATGTCCCGAAAAAGATACAACCATCCCTATTTGACCGTTGTCTTTTTTTATTTGAATTACCCGGAGGAATGGATCAACGATGCCATAATCACCAGTCAAACGATTGGTCACCCAATCATGAGCGTCAATTTTTTGGAATCCGATTTCAGCTTTCGATAAGTTATTTCTAGCCAAAATCACTCCGGCTACTATTTTTTTTACCAAAAACTCAACGTTTTTTGAATCGTAATCTCCAAAAATCAACTTTCCTGCTATAGATTTTTCCCAATTTCCAAAACCATTGTGCGTATGTGTCGCAGATAGGTATATTTCATTTTTTGAAAAGCCTGTTTTTTGGAGTTCATTATAAATTTTTTCTTTTACCAGCCTTGGGAACATAAGTAGATCAAGGCTTATTATTACCAATTCCTTTTCACCATTATCAATCACTATGGCTCGAGAGTACAATGAATCAGCTACGGAAGAATATGGTCCGCGTGGACCATACCCTGCCATGTCAATTGGCATTTGTGGAGTAATGTTTATTCTTGACCAACCCGCTTTTAATTCATGATTACCAATGGATGTTTCCAGTTTCATATTGTCCATATTGTTCAATGTTTGCTTCAAAGCAGGCGATTGATCTATTTCAGAATAATCAATAGGGGCAATGGAAGCAACCATAAAAAGTAATATGATTCCAAACAGGAAGAATACACCGATGGAAATTTTTTTAAGCATGGATTTTTAGTACTTTTTAATGTGCGAAGATACTTGATTAAAAAGTTTAAATAAGTGAAATGCATTGTTATTCAAGAAAAAATACAACGCATTCACCTTTGTATTCATTGTATTTCGTTAATTTTAATATGCTTTTAACCTAACACAAATAGAGGATGAAAAACTATTTATATCAGATAACCGGTTTGATTTTTACAGTAGCATTTTTGTCATTTTCCTGTGATTCTGCAAAAAAGAATGAATCAAAAACGGAAAATATTGACGAGAGTGAAGCAAAGACCGAAGCCCCAGCAACAGCTCAATCATCGAATGAATGGATCGAGAGTTCAGAGGCCTCAAATCTGAGCAGCACCTGGGTCGATGAAGAAGACAAGGGAGAATTGAGCAACACCTGGGCTGAAGATGCTTTTGCAGAAGAGTCGGAAGGGTCAAATCTTTCCAATTCCTGGGTGGATGCTGATGGTGAAACCATTTACAAAAAGACTGAGGTACCCCCTGAATTTGTAGGAGGCAAGGACGCTTTATTCGATTATATCAATAAAAATATAACTTATCCGGAAGATGTGGTAAAAGGTAATGTATATGTTGCCTTCGTCGTCACAAAAGACGGTGCAATCAGAGATGTACGTATCGTTAAGGGTATTAATGAAGGTTGTGATAAAGAAGCACTGAGGTTGATTAAAAATATGCCCTCCTGGGATCCCGGAATGCAAAAAGGGAAAATTGTCAGTTCAGTTTATGGACTGCCAATCATTTTCAGGCCTAAGAATTAGTTCAGGAAATCTAAAAAAAGATTAGGTTTGCTTCGTTTCGAAAGCTGGGACAGCTGGTTTTCTTAAGTATAAAAATAAAAATGCAAAAGCTAGAATAAGGATTAGAGGCATTATGCTCATATACCTGAGCGTCGACGCTCCTGAAGACTCCATGTCCATGAAGATGCCAATAATTGGTAAAGAAATGGATGCAGCAAAATTACCTATTCCACCAATAACACTCAATCCCAAAGCGCCACTTTCCGGGATCTTTTCAGAGACAAATCCCAACATGGTTGGCCAAAAAAAACATACACCTACTGCAAATACTCCAGCAGCAAGAAATGTAGATGTGCCAGTGGAATAGCTCAACCACAACAAGCCTATAGTTGCAAATATGGCAGAAAAGAGCAACATACCTGTGCTACCCAATTTTTTCACAACCGGACCAGCAAAACTGCGCCCAACAGCCATAATGCCATTAATAAAAGCAAGCACCAATAT
>JAHEMV010000032.1 GCA_024643455.1 Cytophagales bacterium | reverse complement strand
GGATTCAGGACATTTAATATCAAATAATAGTCAAGAAGTTTTGGTTCGTAAAAATAAAACTGATCATGATCTGGAAAGTGAAAAGTTAGGCTATGTTGTTTTCAAAAATGGGGCCCCGGTAGAGGAAGGCATACGAGATAATGGGCTCCATTTTCTTTCACCAATTGCTCCCGATAGTGAGGAGGTTGTTGGGGAATATCCTGAAATAATTAAGATGAAATCAATTAGCAAAATTGGTGCTGAGAGAAATAAAAGGAATTTTTTATCAGTAGGAATAGGATATAGCCCAGACTTTAGTACGGTAGGTTTAGGTCATTTTAGTTCACCAGGGGCAAGGTGGAAGTTTTTAGCTGAGTATAGTATATCCACTCGCTTTTCAGTAAATACCGGAATAGTCATGGTAAATAATAAATATGAAACACGAGGTGAGGATTACCATGCCCCAGCCCGATATTGGAAAAATGGTGTTGTGGCTTCCGATGCCTATGGTGAGTGCAAAATGGTCGATATTCCATTAAATATCAGGTATAATTTCTGGGTGAAGGATAAGAATAGTTTATTTATTTCAGGTGGAGCATCAACCTATTTTCTTCTTAAAGAAGACTATTACTTCAACTACGAAATGGATGATCCTGAATTACCTTCCTATTGGGGTACCGAAAAGATGACTGTATACCCATTTGGAATAGTCAATTTCTCCTTTGGATATCAACGTCAATTCAGTAAAAAGAGCAGTTTGCAAATTGAACCTTTTATTAAAATTCCAACAGGCGGTATAGGTTGGGGAAATGTAGACCTCCATACTATTGGAATTTATTTCATGTATAGATATAAAATAGGGAATTAACTTTCAATAAAATGTAAACGTATGAATTATAGACAATTATTATCCGGAGCCTACCTTATTATAATTTTGATTGTATTGAATTCTTGTAGCGATTCAAGTGATGACGCTGATCCTTGCACTAATGGTCCACAAATAAATATTGACAACAATATTTCCAGTGTTATAGGTAAATCTACCGGTGAAATCATAGTTAGTGCCACAGGAGGATCAGGTCCATACATGTTCAGCATCGATGGAGTTAATTTTCAAAATAGCGGATCATTTTCAGGATTAGCAGGGGACAATTATACAATTGTTGTTAATGATGCAAATGCATGCGCAAGTTCAAAAATGGAAACGGTAACGGAAGTTCCGGAGGTCTTTTATGCAAATGAAATACGGCCAATTATAGATACTAACTGCCAGTTGTCGGGTTGTCATGGAAGTAATACGAGTATTCCTAGTTGGGCTACCTATAACACTATAAAGGCAAATGCTGATTTGATTAAGTCACGTACGACTGCAAAGTCCATGCCTCCAAGCGGATCACTTTCGGATATTAATATAAAACTCATTTCTGATTGGGTTGATCAAGGTGCGCCAAATAATTAGTATATTTTAGTTACTAAAATCTTTCACATATTCGGATAGCATATCTAAATAGGATTCGATCTTCGTAATATACTTACTACTTTATTAGTCAGTTCATACTTATGCTCATTCAGTAACTGAAAAACTTAATTTTGATCCTTTTTATAATCTGTTTTATATTTGCTGCAATTTTTAAAAATAAAACGATTCGTTATGCCATTATATGATTACGGTTGCCCATCATGTGGATTTGAAAAGGAAGTGCAGCATCCGATGAGTGAAATTGGGAGAGCATCTATTGTATGCGATCGTTGCGGAAAGCCAATGGCTAAAATGTTATCGGCCCCAACGCTCATTGGTTTTGATGATATCGGAAGAAGTATCAGTAAAAAAGATAAAGCAGAAAATGGATCTAATGGAACAGTAAAACCTTCAGGAGAAGTGACATCAGGTAAAGATTCAGCTAAACCAGCAACTGCGAAGAGTTCATCCAGCAAGGACGCCGCTTAAAACAAATAACGCCAATATTTCCATTAAACACTAGCCGATTATTATGCATTCAATCTCCAGATTAGTGCAATGGTGGCTGTAACAATAATCCCCAATACTATTGGTAAAAAAGTGGAAACCATGGTCCATTTCAAGCTTTTCGTTTCTTTGAAAATGGTATAAATTGTGGTACTGCAAGGATTGTGAATCAATGAAAAGAGCATCAGGTTCACTGCAGTCAGCAACGTAAATCCTCCATTTTTCAATAGTCCTCCTAATGATTCAATGGAGTCTGTTTCAAAAATAACGCCTGCACTATCCGTATGATTTTGTGCTCCGGTCAACAGCACAATAAGCATCAGCACAGTCGGTATTACAATTTCATTAGCTGGAATAGCGACAATATAAGCAACAAGTATGATCCCATTCAGTCCAAGAAACCAACCAAATGGATCAAGAAAATGCACCATATGGAAGGCGATTGTTTCGCCACCGATTGAAATATTGGATATCAGCCAGATGACTGCTCCGGCTGGCAAAGCGAAAACCACTGCACGCCAAAGCACAAAAAGCGTTCGGTCAATAATGGATTTATAAAGTGTCTGCCAGAATTTCGGAACGCGATAGGGGGGGAGCTCCAGGCTAAATACTGATGGTTGTCCCTTGAGTACCGTATTGGACAATCCCCATGAAATAATAAAAGTAAGTAAAACTCCAAGTAATGCTACACTGACGACGGCCATAGAGGATACAAATCCTGCCAAATGCGCCGGCACTAAGGCGCCAATGAAAATAGTTGCTATGAGTATCTGTGTAGGCCACCGGCCATTACATATCGCAAAATTATTTGTGATGATTGCAATTAAACGTTCTCTTGGAGAATCGATAATTCTTGTAGCAACCACACCAGCGGCATTGCATCCAAATCCCATCATCATCGTCATGACCTGCTTACCATGAGCACCGGCTTTTTTAAACAAATTGTCCATATTAAATGCTACCCTTGGCAGGTATCCAAAATCTTCCAATAGTGTAAACATGGGAAAGAATATGGCCATTGGAGGCAACATTACACTTATTACCCAGGCAGTTGCCAGGTACATGCCATCAATTAAAAAGCCACTCAACCACCATGGAAAATGAAGGTATTCAGCTCCACTTTTCAAGAACGGGTGGACAGTACTTACCAGAAAATCAAACAGTAAAGCTGAAGGAACATTAGCACCAGCTATCGTAAGCCAAAACATAAATGCGAATAGCAAAAACATCACTGGATAACCAAATAGGGGACTGATGAAGATTTTATCAAGAAAAAGATCGAGATTGAATTTGCGTTTTTCTCCAGATTTTATGATTGCTTTTTCAGCAATTTTTGCTGCTTCTGCATAAGTTCGCTCGACCAGTTTATCGTGGTAGTCTCGTGGTAGTTTTCCTTTGAGTTTATTTGATGCGCCAAGAATATCATTATCATCCTGTGGCAATATATTTGGCTCAACTGCTTTTTTAGCATCGTTTTTCAATTGACCCAATTCTCCTTTTTTCAGGGCTTCAATTAAGCTTTTGTCATTATCCAGGAGCCGGATAGCCAGCCATTTTGAATTTGGTAACTCAGGGTATTCTTTTCTGATGATGGCGTCCAGTTCATTAACAGGATTGGAAATTTCCTCGGAGATATCAAAAATAGTTCGGGCTTTTACTGGATCTGTCGAAACGGCAATTTTTTCTATTGCAGAAAGTAAATCGTAAATGCCAGTTTCGTCTCTTGCTGCAGTTAAAACCACCGGAACGCCAAGGTCACGGGATAACACTTTCGCATCGATTCGGATGCCATTTTTCGCAGCCTCATCAATAAGATTTACACAGACAATTGCTCTTGAAGAGATTTCCAGCATTTGCAATACCAGGTTCAGGTTGCGCTCAAGCCTGGTCGCGTCGGTAACAATGATCGTTACATCTGGTTTGCCGAAAAGCACAAAATTCCGTGCAATTTCCTCTTCAAGGCTGGAGGAGATCAAAGAATAGGTGCCTGGTAGATCTATGACTTTATACTTGTTATCATGAAAGACGAAGCTGCCTTCAGATCGCGCTACGGTCTTACCTGTCCAGTTGCCCGTGTGTTGTCTAAGACCTGTCAGGGCATTAAATATCGTGCTTTTCCCGGTGTTTGGGTTTCCCGCAAGTGCAACTATAAAGTCAGCATTTTCAGCATTGACTCCTAGTTTTTGGAGATTGAGTTTATCGTGAACAGGGCAGTTTTCGCAATTACTATGTGCGGATTTCAATTTTAAAGATGACATATCCTATGCTACTGCAGGGGAAATATAAAT
Source organism: Cytophagales bacterium (assembly GCA_024643455.1). Lineage (GTDB taxonomy): Bacteria > Bacteroidota > Bacteroidia > Cytophagales > Cyclobacteriaceae > JAAUQL01. Next base: position 14,838 of record JAHEMV010000032.1, on the reverse strand, counting down.
CTTACTGGCTTGAATTTTTCTAAGGGCAATCAATCCTCCTTTGATGCGGTAAGCTGTGGGGTCTCTGAATGGACTGCGCATTTCGACCTCAACTAATGAACCAGGAACAAATCCCAAATCCATCAATCGTTGCCGCTCTATTCCCTGGCAATCTTCAGATATGCTTTTAATAAATGCTTTTTGGCCTGGTATCAACTCAGAAAGGATGGCTTTTGAGCCTTCTATTAATTCTTTCCCTTTACGTTTAAATATATCAAATATCATATTAAAGTCAGTTTAAATATTTTGACTTTGCTTTACAAATATAACTTTTGGCAAAACAAATTCAAATATTATGTTAATATAAAAATAAATTTAGACATATCTAAAATAAAACTAATTGTATGGTGAAATAGTTCCAAGATTTATTAAATTATTTTTTTATTATTTTCTCAAACGACTTAGTTAATCTCATAAATAAGCAATTCAGTTATATTTGCACCTTTATAAAGTCTAGCAATGGATATTAGTTTGATCGAGAAGTCACATATGAAGTTGGTCCGAGGCCTTAGGAAATTGGTTTGGAAGGTACAGGATGAATTTAATATTATAGAAGAAGGAGACAAAATTCTGGTTTGTCTTTCCGGAGGGAAAGATAGCTATACCATGTTGGATATGCTGGTCAACATCCAGAAGGCAAGTGATTTGAATTGTGAATTGGTCGCAGTAAATCTGGATCAGAAACAGCCTGGATTTCCAGAGGATGTACTGCCTCGGTATCTTGAAAATTATGGAATAAAGTATAAAATCCTGGAAAAGAACACCTACAAAATTGTTACGGAAAAATTAAGCGAAAACCAGACAATGTGTAGCTTGTGTTCTCGTTTGCGTCGCGGAACGATTTATGAATATGCAAGGGGAATTGGTGCCAATAAAATTGCTCTTGGCCATCATCGTGAAGATGTCCTTGAGACGTTCTTTCTTAATCTTTTTTTTGGAGGGAAACTTGAAACTATGCCTCCTAAATTTTTAACTGATGATGAACAAATCACTGTAATCCGTCCTTTAGTTTACTGTCCCGAACACCTGATCCAGGAGTACGCAGTTTTAAGAGAATTCCCAATAATTCCATGCAATTTATGCGGATCACAACCTAAAATGCAACGGCAAATGATCAAGGAAATGCTCAACTCCTGGGAAATGGAATACCCGGATCGTAAGGAAATCATCATGACTTCACTGAAAAACGTTCATCCTTCTCACTTGTTAGATAATAAGATTTTTGATTTTGGAGATTTTTCCCTAGATCCACAAGTATTTGATATTAATCGCAAAGTTTTATAGACACTTTATTGCTTTAAAAGGCAGTGTATGAATTGATATTGGAGCAGCATAAATTAGTTTATAAAGAAATTCGCTACTGAATTTTTATTCTATTAAAATCGCCTGCTTACTAAGCTTTTTTCTTTCGTCCCAACGATACTTTGAAATCATCCGGATTTCCGACCAATTTGAGATTGAGATACCAGATTTTTTTATCTGAATTTTTATACTGGATTTCATCAACATGTGTGCTATCCATGACAACACCTTTTTTTCCAAACAGTTTCTGACTAGCAGATTTGGTCACCATCTTCATCGGTACGCGAAAATAATACTCCATATTATTGTTTAAATCCTGGGTTCCGGAAATTTCCATAAATCCAAGAGATGAATTGATCGTCATTGCCGGAATAGTAATGATGCCCTTGTCCACGTGAATTTGATTTGATAAAGTATCGAAATGGATTTCATTTAGGTTTTTATCCTTAAAATAATCAGCCAAGGCAACCATAGGTTTATAGTTTTTAAGTTGTCCATTGATAATATTAAGTTCAAGGATGATATCCGATTCGTCTAATTGAGGGATCATGTCAGGCCTCATTTTTATTTTTCCAGCGATGCTCCCAGTCAATCTACCTGATAAATTTTCTGAAACGATCTGATCCTGTCCAAAATTCTCAAACCGGTACAGCATCTGATCCATATTTACTTGTTTGATTTTTATTTCAGGGTAGAACAGTATGTTTGTGTGGTCTGAACCGTCAAAGTATCCGCTGATTTCGAACGTGCCTCCAGCTGTTTCCAGTTTGACACTATCAATCTTTACGAAATGGTTTTTCTGAATATGAAACCCCGCTTTAAGATTCTGGATCTGGTGACGATGGTAAGTAAGGTTAGTAACATCCAGATCGAATGCGATATCAGTAAAAGGTACCTGATAAATATTGAAAATGGAATCTGGATCCGCTAACACTATACTATCTGACGGATACTTTGTACTATAATTTGACAATTGATCGAAATCGACCTTTTCAGCTTCCAATGATATGGAATTGGTAGCTTTCCTAATGGTATCGTTTTCGCCAAGATAATATCTCATATTGGCTGTAAAATCAGTATTTCCTATTTCCCCGGATAATGATTTTAAAATAATCATATCATCCCGAAGGCTCACTTTTCCATAAATATCCGTAATTTCCATAGCGTGGACTTTCATGTTGGCATTGAGTTGGTCGAAATAAATATCTGCTGATTTCAGGCTATCTTCAAAATCAAAATGAGCATTGCCATACATGACAAGGTCATTTATTTCCTCTTTTCGATAATCTTCAGGGACATAATTTTCATTTCCATATGCAAAAAGGTCATTGAGTCGGAGTAATTCTGCATTTACTTTGAAATCAAGTTCTATTGGTCCAATTAGCGTATCCCTTAGGATAGAAGGGTAATCAAATAGTTTTCCTGAATATTGAATATCACTCTGGTCGATATTCCCATTAAATTCAAGTATGTCAATATCTTTTTCCCCTATGATCAGGTGGGCATTAAATTTTTTTAAAGTATGTGGATATTGCTTTAGTTTACCGTATAAATTTTTTATGAAAAAATCTCCTAATGGTAAATCAGGAGATTGAACTAGTGCCTTGGCTGTAGTTTTAAAAGCTAGTTCAAGGCGCAGATTTTCTACTGTCTCGTCTATAGCTTTTTTGTGTAAAGTATCCTGGGCTGTAAGCTCTTTGATATTTAATAAATCAGAGAAGATAAATAAATTGGCGTTTATCGTATCCTTGGTTTGATGCACAATAGCAGGGAGGTCATTAATATCGCCGCGGATAGTAATATCGGAAGACCCAAGATTCATATATAAATATTCTATATTTGCATGGTTTCCATCCATTGTTGCTTTGATGTCGATGCTATCAAAAGCCATATGATAGCCGGGGATCTTAAACCTAAGATCATTGACGTTTAACTCAGAGTAATAAGATTGACTCAATTTTTCCAGGCTTTTTTCAGGTTTTTTCAGGTCAATTATGTCTCTGAAATCCATTCGGACAGACACATCACCACCAAGATTCTCCAGGGAAGTGACATTCAGAAATTTGGCAAGGAAATCAAGGTCAAAATGGGAGGTGATGCTCATTTCGATTTCTGGAGTTTCAAAATTTTTCACCGATAAATTGGCCTTAAATGTACCGGCTTCTGGCTTGGCGGAAATATTGGTGAGCGTAAATTCCATGGTAGACATATTTCGATCAATACCATTTGTGAAATGTCCTCGGAATGATATTTCCTGTAGTTTTTTCTTTGATTTTGGATTGATGAAATAGGCACTGTCGCATCCAAATTCAGCATTTATTGCAGGCAAATTTCCACTGAGGGATTTCCCTTTAATGGTAGTATCAAAAAAGATTTTTCCAGCATTCTCATACTGTTTTAGCGTCGGGATAAGTTCTTCCGGAGCAAAAGCTATTAATAAATTGAAATTTGGGTTATTCCCATGAATTCGAAGGTCCATATCAAATTCATCCAAAACATTTATTCCTCCTTCCACATCAAAAATTCCATTTTCCAGTTTTATTTCAGAAGGTTTTATCGTGAGCATTCCAGAACTTTTATCGTAATCCAGCTCTGTATTCGCCTCCAAATGCTTGTTTTTAAATATGGTCGAATCCCCATCGTTTATCACATTTAAGATAAACTGACTTTTCACCCCAATCATTAAAGTGCCTTCAGCGTTTTTAAATTTGGAAGAAGCTGTTTCAATATAGGTTTCTGCATGAATATTGGTCCCTTCATCGTATTTGATAATGTCGAGGTTGGCGAGTTCAATTTTTTGTAATTCTATATTGTATTCCTCTTTGATGTCCTTGATTTTCTTCTCACCTGAGAGTGCTTTCACGAGATTAAAGCTCCCGTCCTGATAGCGCACAATGTCAAAGTTGCCATTTTCTACTTTTAAAAGATTTACATTGATATTCCCGCCCATTAATGTCCAGAAATTGAAACCTAGTGAAATGTGCGACACATCCAATATAGGTGCAAACATATCTGCCTTGTCTTCAAAAACCTGGACATTTTCGATCACAACTGAAATAAAAGGAAAGTTGGAAAAAGGAGAAATGTCAGTATCTCCAATGATTATCGCGCCCTTAAAATCTGTATTAAATCCATCGATGATGTTTTGTACGATTTTATCCTGATTCCAATAGAGTACACCTACGACAAGCGAAAAAAGCAGGAGAATTGTTGCAATAGCTCCAATTATCAATCGTTTCCAGAATTTCCATGTTTTTATCATCATCAGTCCATTTGATGCTATTGGAATTTTAAGTAAATCACAAAAAACGTGCACATAATTAACGTCGCTTTGTATTGCAAAATATTTTGCTCTTTGAAAAGTCTAAGGTAAAAAATGATTTGGCCATTCTAAAAAATCAAGGCAGCATCTGAGTGTTAAACCATATAATCTTTTCGAACCGGGCTAAAAATGTCCATTATTTTGCAATCAGTAATGGCGATTCCGGAATGTAAAGCATTTGAGGGGATTATAATTGCTTTCCCAGGCTCCAGAATATACTTTTTGTCATCTATATTCAATTGAAAAGTCCCTTCTGTTACCTGACTTATTTGTTCGTGAAAATGCCGATGTTCCGGTAGATTGGCACCTTTTGTAACTTCCCAATACGAAATTGTCATATTTTCTGAATGAATAAATCTTGCTTTAAAACCTGGTTTCAATTCTTTTTGATCCAGGCTCTTTATATCTATGGTATTCATATGCACTTTAAGATTTTATGAAGACTTAGTTTCAATTTTGACATGATTCATTTTAAATATGAAAGTCGTTCAAGTCAATTTTTTGTCATTTTTTAATTATCTAACAAGTTAGTAAGAATATAATTTAAGAATGTAGGGCGAAATACGATCAATTTATTTTATTTATAGTTTCCTGACAAATAATGTTTTGTTATTTGCCTTTTTAAAAGTATTTCATTCTTTTTGTGATATTCGGAAAACATAAATTATGAAGAGCGTTTTATTTTTTTTAGTGTGCTTCCTATTTTTTAAACTAACCTTATCAGCAAGTATTCCACAAGCCAAAGGCTCTATTGAATATCGTGTATCCATGCTTATGCCTAATAGTCATTATTTTGAGGTTGAAATTCGGCTAAATAATTTTGATGAAGATTTTGTGGACTTCAAATTGCCAGTCTGGACACCCGGATCCTATCTGATTCGTGAATATCCTAAAAATGTGGAAGACTTTAAAGCCAGTTATGGGGAGGATGAAAAGCCGGTTTCAATCCAAAAAATAAATAAAAATACCTGGAGGATCGCACACAAAAAAGCTGATTTTGTTAAAGTGACATATCGGGTTTATGCTTTTGAAGAATCTATCAGAATGAGCTATCTGGATGAAAATCATGCTTTTATCATGTCAGGCACGTTGTTGATGTATGTGGATGCACTCAGAAATACTTCTTCAGTTTTGAAATTGGATTATCCTGAAAACTGGAAAAATGTATCAACTCCACTGAATAGGTTAGAAGGCAAGGATTACGCTTTTTACATCCCAAATTATGATATCCTTGTCGATACTCCAATTGAAATAGGCAACTTTGAAACGATTGAATTCAACGCAGTAGGTATTCCTCACGAGGTAGTGATGTATGGTGCTTCAAATTATAATCCTGATCAAATAAGCCGTGATTTGACGAAAATAATTGAAAAAGCGACGGCGGTTTTCGGTGAAAATCCCAATGAAAAATATACTTTTTTTGTTCATCATTCCGACAGAGGATATGGCGGATTGGAGCACATCAATTCTACTGCAATGGGAGTAAATAGATGGACGTATTCAAATCCAAAATCATATAACAACTTCCTTTCCCTGGCAGCTCACGAGTATTTTCATTTATGGCTTGTGAAACGACTAAAGCCTATCGAACTCGATGAGATCAATTATAATGAAGAGACCTACACAGATTTACTATGGGTAATGGAAGGTTTTTCGAGCTATTTTGAGGAGAAAATAATGTTTCTGGCTGGATTTTATGATGAAAAAACATTTCTCAATGACCTTCTTCATGCAATGGAAAATATTCAAAATGCACCAGGTTCAGAAACACAATCGGTTTCGGAAGCCAGCTTTGATGCATGGATTAAATACTATAGAAGAAATGAAAATAGCGATAACAGTCAAATATCCTATTATACCAAAGGAATGATTTTGGGTGCGTTGTTAGATTTGTCGATTATCAATGCTACAAATGGAAAAATCACTCTGGATAATATTTTAAATCAACTCTACCATCAATTTTATAAAAAAAAGGGAAAAGGTATTGTATCCGAAGACTTGAAAATTGCTTTGGAGAAAGAAAGTCAAAGTAATTTCAGTGGTTTTTTTAACGATTATGTCTATGGAACTAAAGATTTGGATAATGAGAAATATCTTAATTACGCAGGCATTAATCTTGTAGATCTGAATGCCTCAGAAAATACAAAATCCATAGGTATTAAATACAGGAAAGAAACTGGTGGGCTTATTGTTTCTTATGTTCTTAAAAACGGATCGGCATATGAAAATGGAATTTATGTTGGAGATGAGTTGATCGCCATCAATGGATATAGGATAAATGAAAATAATATTAACCAAATGATCGATAGAATAAACGTTGGAGAAAAGGCTACATTTTTAATCAATAGAAAAGGCGTTATCAAAAATGTTGATTTGGAGATCAGAAAAGATAATACGGTACGCTATTCTTATGAGCTATTAAAAAACCCAAGTAAAAATCAAACTAAGGTATATAAAACATGGATGGGCAAATAAGTAATTGCATTCATCAGAAACATTCTATTTGCAGACTTCAATACAATCTCTAGTTTTGTAATCCAATCCTATTGATTATGACCAGGGAAGAAGCAAAGAAAACCATAGATACACTTATTGAGAAAATCGAATACTACAATTCACGTTACTACCAGGATAGTATATCGGAAATTAGTGACTACGAGTTTGATCAAATGCTAAAATCTCTTGAAAACCTGGAGAATCAATTTCCGGAATTCAAATATGGATATTCTCCAACCCAACGAGTCGGAGGAGCAATCACTAAATCTTTCGATACTGTAATACATAAAAATTCCATGTTATCCCTTTCCAATACCTATTCTGAAGAGGAGCTGTTGGATTTTGATAAAAGAGTTGCCAAAGGACTTGAAGGGCAGACGTATGAATATTTTTGTGAGTTGAAATTTGATGGTGTGGCAATTAGTTTATGGTACGAAGATGGTATTTTGCTAAAAGCCGTAACCCGTGGCGATGGAACTCGTGGAGACGATATCACCAACAATGCAAAAACAATCCGGTCTGTACCGTTAAAAGTCAAGACAAGTCGTTCTCTTCCTCTTGAATTTGAAGTACGAGGAGAGGTTTTTATGTCACGACAAATTTTTAATGAACTAAATGAGGAGAAGGAGTTACGAGGAGAACCATTACTGGCCAATCCCAGAAATACAACTTCCGGAACATTAAAAATGCAGGATTCCTCCATCGTATCCAGTAGAAAACTAGACTGTTTCTTGTACTACTTTCAGAGCACTGAACGTGTAGTATCTACGCATGAAGATGCGATACATCTGCTGGAACAATCCGGATTTAATGTTTCCAAAACCTATAAAAAGTGCCAAAATATCCATGAGGTTATTGAATATATCACAAGTTGGGAAGACAGGCGATTTGACCTCCCTTTAGATACTGATGGCATCGTTATAAAGGTAAATAGTCTTGAACAGCAAGATCAGCTTGGTTTTACAGCAAAAAGTCCACGATGGGCTATTGCATACAAGTATAAAACCCAGAGTGCTGTTACGCTTTTAAAAGGAATTACTTTCCAGGTAGGTCGTACAGGTGCGATTACCCCAGTCGCTGAACTTGAACCGGTCTTGCTTGCAGGAACGACCGTGAAACGCGCTTCCCTGCACAATGCCAACGAAATTGAACGGTTGGGTCTGAAAATCGGCGATTATGTTTTTGTAGAAAAGGGAGGAGAAATCATACCCAAAGTTACCGGTGTCGATTTGTCAAAACGCTCTAGTAATTTGCCAGACTTTAAATACATTACTAAATGTCCGGAATGTGGCACTGTCTTAGTCCGAAAGGAGGGAGAAGCAGTCCATTTTTGCCCAAATGAACTTGCTTGTCCCCCTCAGGTCCTGGGAAAAATAGAGCATTTTATACAGCGAAAAGCCATGAATGTCGAAAGCTTAGGACCTGAAACGATTCGAGGCTTACTAGAACAGGACAAAATAAAGGATATAGCTGATTTGTATCAGCTTACTTACGATGATCTCAATGGCCTGGAATTTAAAGTTTTTTCTGATAAAAAAGAGGATTATTCCATTCGAACCTTGAGAGAAAAATCGGCTCAAAACATTATTGAGTCAATTGAAAAGTCAAAATTTCAGCCCTTTGACAGGTTGATTTTCGGACTTGGAATTCGATATGTTGGCTCCACTGTTGCTGAAAAACTGGCCGAGTATTTTCCTGATATTCATGCTTTGGCTAGTGCATCATATGAATCGCTAGTCGAAGTCCCTGAAATTGGCGAACGAATTGCGGAAAGTGTGCGCTTGTATTTTACTGATCCAAAAAATATAAATCTTGTAAATCGACTTGTTCAGTATGGTGTCCGGGTAAAATCAGAGCCTAAAGAAAAATCGCTTAATAATGTTCTTGAAGGAAAAACATTCGTAATTTCAGGGGTTTTTGAGAAAGTGAGCAGAGAAAAGCTTCAAGACTTAATTAAAGACTTCGGAGGAAAAGTTGTATCATCAATTTCTTCAAAACTTGATTATCTAGTTGCTGGGAAAAATATGGGACCTTCGAAATTGGAAAAGGCAAATAAACTAAATATTCGATTGCTTTCTGAAGATGAATTTTTTGACATGATTGGAAAATGATGAATTTTTTAAAAAAATACGGGTTGCCTTATGGATTGAAATTATCTGTAAAAAAGAATTTGACTAAAAGGCAAAGTTCCCGCTATGCAGATGCCAGGTCCATCTTGATGTTTTTTACGTCAGAGGGGAACCAAAAAATAGCCATGATAAAGGGTCTCCAGAACAAAATGGAAAAAGAAGGGAAAAGTGTAAAGTGTCTTTACCTGGTATTAAGAGATGATGATAAGCCCGATGTGCATATGGACGATGGAATGGAGCGATTGGTTCCGGATGATTTTTCGCTATTTGGAGAGGTTGAAAAGACGGGGATAAAAAAAATGATTAATGAAGAATTTGACTATTTGATACACGCAGATATGGAATCAAATATATATACCGATTTGATCATGTCGAAATGCAAGGCTAAATGTAGAATCGGAAGATATTTTGAAGGTCATGAAAATCAATATGATATGATGGTAAGCATACCTGATGATAAGAAAATAAACTTTCTTCTCGACCAATTATACCTATATACAACAGCACTATAAAAATTACTTATGCAAAAATTATTCAGAGGAACAGGGGTAGCACTCGTTACGCCTTTTGACTCAAAACTAAAAATTGATTATAAAGGTTTTGAAAAACTTCTTGAGTATAATTCTCAAGGGGGTATTGATTATTTTGTTGTAAATGGTACTACTGGGGAGTCAGCAACTACCAATAAACAGGAAAAAAGAGCATTACTAAAATTTATACAGGAACATAATCCTAAAAAATTGCCAATTGTGTATGGTACCGGTGGTTATGATACACTTGATATCGTAGAACATGTGAAGGAAATGGATTGGACTGGAGTGGATGCTTTGCTTAGTGTAAGCCCCTATTACAATCGACCCAGTCAAAAAGGGATCATCGCTCATTATGAAGCTGTTGCTGATGCATGCCCAGTCCCGGTAATTTTATACAATGTCCCCAAGCGAACAGGGAGCAACATGTCTGCTGCAACGACAGTTGAACTATCTAAGCATAAAAATATTATCGGTATAAAGGAAGCATCTGGTGATTTTGGACAGATTGTAGACATTGTAGCGAGTAAACCAGATGATTTTATTCTTATATCCGGAGACGATATGTGTACTGTTCCGATGATTTCACTTGGAGCAATTGGTGTTATTTCTGTTTTGGCAAATGGTTTTCCAACTGAAATGTCATCAATGGTCAAGGCAGCACTTAAGGCAGATTATAAGTTAGCCACCACAATTTTATCAAAATTGAGTCACATTAATCCGCATATGTATTCTGAATCAAGTCCAGTAGGAATCAAAGAAGTTTTGAAAGTGATTGGTATTTGCGATAATTATGTGAGGCTGCCATTAGTAGGGCCTTCTCCTGAATTAACAAACACAATTAAAAAGCTGATTAATAAGTGATTACGATATATTATTAGACATAAAAAAAGGAGCTCTTAGCTCCTTTTTTTATGTCTAAAACAAGAATATTTTTCTATCCTTTGTTTTTGATGTCTTGAACCTCAACTCTAATTATCTGAGAAAGGTTTTTCAAGTCTTGCATCCCTTTTCTTACTCTTGTTCCAGCAGCTTGATTTTGCTTGTCATAAAACTTCTGAAAATCACCCTCTAGGGACATTACTAAATCTCTAAGTTCATCAAATCTTTTCATGTTATAAACGTTATGGTTATATTAAAAAACAGTTTAGGTTTTGAGTAAGCAATATAGCTAAAATGTTCATAAATCAATAAAAACGGCATAATATTTAAAATATTTATTCCGCAAAATTGAATATTCCTTCTTTTCTATACTTACCTGATTCCAAATTTTCTCTTACCGCATCAAAAGCAGCTATCGTTTCCTCCACATCTTTAAGTGTATGAACAGCTGTCGGTATGATGCGAAGCATAATTATATTTTTTGGTACAATTGGATAAATCACCATGGAACAGAAAATATTGTATTTTTCTCTTATATCAAGAATGAGGTTTCCTGCTTCATATTCAGTGCCATTCAAGAAGACTGGAGTAACAGGAGACTGGGTAGTACCCAAATTATATCCCTTTTCTCTCAATCCTGTTTGCAAGGCATTAACAATTTTCCAAAGATTATCCTTTACTTCTGGTCTTGTGCGCAATAATTCAAGTCGTTTCATTCCGCCAAGAACTAAAGGCATTGGTAATGATTTAGCAAAAATCTGTGAACGAACATTATATCTTAAGTAGCGGACCACCTTTTTTGTACTTGCGACGAATGCACCTATACTGGCCATGGATTTGGCAAATGTGGAAATATAGATATCAATTCCATCCTGAACTCCGAAATGTTCTCCTGTTCCTGCCCCGGTTTTGCCCATTGTTCCGAAACCATGAGCATCGTCTACTAAAAATCTAAAATTGTATTTCTTTTTTAGTGCCACAATTCCTTTCAGATCACCCAGGTTTCCAGACATACCGAAAACACCTTCAGAGATAACTAAAATTCCACCACCTGTTTCATTGGTAATCCGCGTAGCACGCTGTAATTGCTTTTCGAGATTTTCAATATCATTGTGTGGAAAAATAAATCTTTTCCCCATATGAAGTCTAACTCCATCAATAATACAGGCATGTGACTCAGCATCATAAACAATTACATCTTTTCTATTTACAACTGCATCGATTATGGATACAACACCCTGATATCCGAAGTTGAGCAACATTGAATCCTCTTTGCTAACGAAATCTGCAAGCTGAGCTTCAAATTCTTCATGATATTTTGTATTACCAGACATTATTCTGGCACCCATTGGGTAGGCCATTCCCCATTCTTTTGCCGCATCGGCATCAGCTTTTCTCACTTCTGGGTGATTGGCTAACCCCAAATAGCTATTAAGGCTCCAAACCAGCACTTTTTTGCCCCTAAATGTCATTCTTGGAGCAATTTCCCCTTCCAATTTTGGAAACATAAAGTATCCGTCATCTTCATCTGCAAATCTTCCCAATGGAGTTTTGCTAATATCAAGTTTATCAAAAATATCCACGCTACTTAAATTTAAGTTCCTCTCGTTTCTTTTAAAGTTTGCAAATTTAGCATTTTATTCACTCTCAGCAAAAGCAAGCTATAATATTTGATCAAATGTTGGGTGCACTTTTATCAGTCTTTAGAATATTGGATGAGTTGATAATTCCTCTTTTTTCAGTATTCATTAAAATAAATTTTATATTGAGCCTGTTTTTCAAGGTATTAAGTAGCTTATTTCAAAAATGACAATGCTTTTTGCAAGCAAGATTTTAAAGACAACCATGTACTTTTTTGGATGAAGAAAATTAAAAAAATACTAATTGCAAACCGGGGAGAAATTGCTGTGAGGATAATCCATGCGGCAAAAGAGCTTGATATTGTCTGTGTTGCAGTATATTCTGAGGTGGACCGATTGGCACTTCACGTCCAAAAAGCAGATGAGGTCTATCCCATTATTCAAAAAGAAATTGAACCCTATTTGGATATGAATCAATTGCTCCAGGTGGCAGATAAAGCAAAGGTGGATGCCATACATCCAGGATATGGTTTTTTGTCTGAGAATGCAGTTTTTGCCAGGAAGGTTCAGGAAGCTGGCTTTATTTTTATAGGCCCTGGTCATGAATCCATTCGATTGATGGGGGATAAATTATTGGCAAAGCAAATGGCAGAAAAGGTTGGAGTAGATGTCATCCCAGGTTTTTTAGTCAATGATCAGCATGATCCAGAACTTATTTCTAAAATTGAACGCATTGGTTATCCTATAATGATAAAAGCGCGCGCTGGAGGTGGTGGAAAAGGAATGCGGATTGTTCAAAATGAAAATCAGTTATTGGAACAAGTGGGTCAATCCATTCGGGAAGCTAAAGCTGCATTTGGAGATGGCGGCGTTTTTGTCGAAAAATACATTGAAAAACCAAGGCATATCGAATTCCAGATTTTGGCTGATCATCATGGAAATGCTGTTCATTTGTTTGAACGGGAATGCTCAATACAACGAAGGCACCAGAAAGTAATTGAAGAGGCACCGTCAGCAATATTAGATGAGGAGCTAAGGAAAAAAATGGGTGAAGCAGCACTTCGGTTGGTTAAAGCATGCAATTATACCAATGCCGGCACACTTGAGTTTATTTTGGATGAGCATAAAAATTTTTATTTTTTGGAAATGAATACCCGGCTTCAGGTGGAGCATCCTGTAACAGAATATATAACGGGATTGGATCTGGTAAAACAACAAATTTGGATTGCTGAAGGCAAACCACTTTCATTTAATCAAAAAGACCTTAAAATCCATGGTCATGCAATAGAATTGCGCGTTTATGCTGAAGATCCAACGAACTCATTTTTACCGGATATAGGCATACTGAGAAAATATGTTTTACCAAAAGGTATTGGCATCAGAGTAGATGATGGTTATACTGAAGGAGCGGAGATTCCCATTGAATATGACCCATTAATTGCCAAGTTGATTGCCTTTGGGTCTACACGAAATGAAGCTATAGCGCGAATGAAGCGTGCAATTGGTGACTATGAAATTGAAGGAGTGAAAAATACCCTGGAGTTTGGAAAGTTTGTAATGAATAGCCAGGCATTTTGTACTGGTAAGTTTCATACCGGATTTATTGCTCAGGAATTAGATAAATTCAATGAAATGAATGATGATATCACAGGATCAATGATTGCAGCTCTTGTTAGTTATAAATTTGTTAATAAGTTTGAACTTGTAAAAATTGAGGATAAGCCATCATCTAAAAATAGGTGGCGTGAACGGAGGAAATAATTATTATACATGGCATTTTTAAATTTTAGTTTAAGTCTCTTTATTTTTTTCTTTGCCCCTGGTTTTGAAACTCATGAGACTTCATTTAATAAATTGTATCCGATATTGAACGAGTATGTAAAAGATTTTCCAAAAGAGTTTAGAAAAATCCCGGAAGACCGCCGATATCGCCTCAATGAAATTGTTTATTTTTTGGAGGAGCAACAAGAACGAAAAGCGCCCTGGCAGGTGACGTTTATTAGCACCAATCAATCATCGGTGAGCCACATGACACAAGTATGGTCAAAAGTCGCGGCTTTTTATTTTGGCATGGCGAAATATCAATCCTTTTCAGCGGGGATCAAGCCTGAACCTATTTCAACAAATACTATTTTAGCTATGGAAAAAGCTGGCTTTATTGTATACAAAACGGAAGTCGGTGGCATGGATGTTTATCGGGTAAAATATTCTTATAATTTGGAGCCCATTGTCGTATTCCCTAAAAAACTTAATTATGTAAAAAATCCTTTTGACAATTTCATGGCTGTTTTTGTAGATGAAAATGCAGATATGAATACTCAAAATATAAAAGGGACTTACAATAGGTTGCTTTTAAATTATAATGACCCGGTTGGGTATTCTGGTTCTGGGCTTGAAGATCAGATATATGATAAAAGCTGCAAGCAAATTGCAGTGGAGATGTTTTATGTTTTTTCTCAGTTGCGCAAAAGATTAAAAAACAACTAGGCTACACGAGAATTTTTTTTCGAAAGGAAGGGTTTCCACTCATCATAATTATTTCCGGAAAGATCTTTCAA
>JAHEMV010000031.1 GCA_024643455.1 Cytophagales bacterium | reverse complement strand
CTTTATCGGCGAATTTGGATCTTTTATATCTATGTCTTTATTGAATAATTGAAAATTGGTAAATGCAACATTAGGCCTAAAATCATCTTTTTTGATCATGTTTGGTTTTACAACTAAAAGACCATCATTGGTTCCAAACAACAAACTGCCATCTATAGATTTACTGCAAGTATTTTCATTGAAAGCATCCGTACTGAGGTTGTTGCTTTGATCAAAATTATTAAACGTACTATTTTCGGGGTCATACCTTGAAATTCCATGGTCTGTACTAAACCAAACATAGCCAGCTTCATCTTCAACTATGGCATAAACAACATCATTAATTAATCCATTGGTTGAATTGATATGAGTGAATTTCAATTTATCCTGCTCAATAGTATCCAATTTATTAACTCCTCCACCTGAAGTTCCAATCCAAAGTCGATTTTTTGAATCCTCAAATACATGAATTACATCGTTATAAGATAGGCTTGTTGTACGTCGTGGATCAAATAAATGCGGGCTAATAACAGGATGGCCCTGATCAAACGTATTCAAATCCAAATAATTGAGCCCAAAAACCGTTGCAATCCATAGTTTTTTAGATTTGTCCTCGGTTATATTGCGAACTTTAACACTTGATAATCCTGTGTTCGTCGGTGTAAACCGCTGACAGCTTAATCTGGATTTATCCCGATTCAATACCATATTTAATCCACCTCCATAAGAACCGATCCAAATATTGTTTTCGCTATCTTGAAATATCGAGTATATTATATTGCTGGATAAGGACAAACTATCCATCGGATTATGGACATAATTCGTAAATCTCAACTTTTCATATTGATAATTTATTTTATCCATGGATTGCTCAGTAACAAAAAGCCCTCCCCCTTTTGTTCCAACCCAAATAAAGCCATCTTTATCCTGGATCATAGCATAAGCATTTTGTCCAGGATGAAATCCATTAATTAATGGAATCTCATTAATTTTTTTAGTGACTATATATTCCTTGTCAAGAATGTAAATGCTGCCTGCTCTGGTGCCTACCCAGGTATATCCGTTTTTATCAACTAATATTGATCTGACGACATTTTCATTACCTGAGATGCTATTTTCTTCCAGCCGAATTTGCAGGAATGCCTCGTTTGTCGTATATATTTTATTTACACCACCGTTTGCCAGACCCGTGCCAACCCACAGGAGCCCCTCCTGGTCTTCACTGATACAATAGACATTATCTGAACTTATAGTAGTATTATCGTTTGGAACATTTCTATAAAAATCAAATTCTTCTATATCCCGTTCAAAGTGAGCCAATCCACCACCGTGAACCGCTATCCAAAAGTTTTTGTTTGAATCTTCATAAATGAACTGCCGCTCATCGTCCACAATGTTTTGAAGTTCTTCCGGTACCAGAGTATGATGTTTTATTTTAGTAAAGGATGTATCAATACTATAAATGCCAAATTCCTGCGTATTTACCCAAACTGTTTTAAAGGAATCCAGATAGATTTTCTTAATCTCTTTACCTTCAAGAATGTGCGTTTGCAAATTTCTCTTTTTTAAATCATAGACAAATAATCCCGATGTGCTGGTCCCTACAAGAAGCTTATTTTGATACACTTTTTGGATGATCGTAACAGTTTGCTTAGACAGGTCATTGAAGATTTCTGGATAATTATTAAATTTTCGAATCTCCATTTCATAAGTCTTGATCCCTTCATTTTCCGTTCCAAACAAAAGAGTGGAATCCAGAAGATATCCAACAGTAAAATTATTATCCAGCCAATAATTTGAGAAAGCCGGATTTTCTTTATTCAACTCTTGCCTTGAAATATGATTCAAGCCATGTTTAGTCCCAATCCACACATCACCTTTAGTATCATTTGTTATGAAGGATATTGCATTATCACTTAATGTACTGGTGCCCCTATTAACGAATTGCCTGTCAGAATACCGACCTGTATTTTCATCATATTTTAAATAATAAAGACCAGAATTTGTTGACCCTAGAAATACTTCCTTTTGGTCCGTTTCAGTAAAACAGGAAATAGTACTGTTCTTTTCTTCAAGCGATTTTAAATAATATGGATAGGTGATAAATTCATACGTTTCCTCAACAAAATAGTGTATATATCCATCGTTGGTTTTCACCCATAATGTATTTTGTTTATCCTGCCAAAGGTCTATGATCCTATTATTGGTAAGCGTGTTTTTCTGATCCGGATTTACTTTAAAAATTTTGAATTGTTTTCCATCATACCTGTTGAGGCCATCCCAGGTACCAAACCATAAAAAACCTTTATCATCGCAAAGTATGCTTTGCACAAAATTTTGCGATAGTCCATCAACCACGCTAAGTTGTTCAAATTTATGGATTTTTTGAGCGATCGAATTCAAAAAAAACAAAGAAAATACCAGCAGAAGAAACCCCCTGACAAAAACGCTAATTGATATCTTAAATGAATAAAAAAAATGCGTCACAGTTCCAAAGTAAATACGGAATCATCCCAACTTTCAGTAAAGTTATCCATTTTTATTCGTATCAGGAAAATAATACTTCATTGAGAGATAGTTTGCCCCCCCAAATCCAACAGTTTGTCACACCTCAATGTCCTTTATAATTAAGAATATTGTTTAAGAAAATTGCTAAAGAGCAGATGGTATTACCCTGTCTGTTTGTATATGGTATAATTTAAACAAATAAAAATTATGAAAAACGATCTACTATGTAGGTTTTTGCTCTACGCAAAAATCTTTTTATTGGGCTATGCGCTCCAACTTCTGCTGGTGGGTGTAGCCATTGCCAAGGTAAATCAAGGAGTCAGTATCACTGGAAGAGTGACTTCTGCAGATGACGGAGAATCACTCCCTGGCGTAAACATTATTGAAAAAGAAACTACAAATGGAGTAGTTTCGGATATCGATGGTGCTTACAAAATCGAAATATCCTCAGGTTCAACCCTAATCTTCAGTTCGGTTGGGTACATAAGTGAAGAAATTTTGGTAGGTAACCAGTCGGTTATAAATGTTGTATTGGTTCCTGACATAACACAACTTGAAGAACTGGTAGTGATCGGTTATGGAACGGTAAAAAAATCAAACCTGACCGGATCAGTTGCTTCAGTTTCCGGTGATGATTTAGTGAAAATGCCAGTCGCATCAGTATCCGAAACGCTAACCGGAAAAATGGCAGGTGTACAAATCACTTCGACTGAAGGATCTCCGGATGCAGAGATAAGAATTCGTGTACGTGGAGGTGGATCTATTACACAGGACAATACACCACTTTTTATTGTAGATGGATTTCCAGTAAATAGCATCAACGATGTTTCGCCTACAGATATTAAATCAATAGATGTATTAAAGGATGCATCTTCTACAGCAATTTATGGATCGCGTGGAGCAAATGGTGTAGTTATAGTGACTACCAAAGGCGGAACAGCCGGTAAAGTCAGTGTCAACGTTAATTCCTATTATGGAGCTAAAAAAATTGCAAAAACTTTGGGCGTATTGAATCCCGAGGATTATGTCAATTGGCAATATGAATATGCGTCAATCGAAGACGATATTCAATCGTATGAAAAATATTTTGGTTCATGGCAAGATCGCGATCTATATGCAGGTCAACAAGGTAATTTCTGGCAGGATCAAGTTTATGGCCGAACAGGTCAGGTATTTAGCAATGATCTGAGTGTAAGAGGGGGATCCGATAAATTGATGTATTCTTTTAATTATGCGCGATTTAATGAAAAATCAATTATGGTAGGCTCAGATTATAATCGAAATAACGTAACGCTGAAACTAAATAACAAACCAAATGATAAAATAGAACTCGCATTTACCGTGCGATACTCCGATACAAATATAAATGGAGGAGGTGCTAATGAGCAAAATGAAGTTTCATCGGCCGACTCAAGGTTAAAACACAGCGTTACCTTTTCGCCTATACCGCTAGAAGGTCTAACCACAGATGCTACTGATGAGCAGGTAGCCAGTTATCTGGTCAATCCCTTGGTAGCTACAGCTGATAATGACAGGCAACAGATTCGAAGAAATTATAACATGATAGGCAGTTTTAGCTGGAATATAATCGAAAATCTTCAATTTAGAACGGAAATTGGTTTGGACAATTACGGCTATAATGATAATCGATTTTATGGATTATCAACGTATTATGTATCCAATACGCCAGCCGCTGAAAATCAGGATCAACCTGCAGTAATACTTCGCGACAGAAAAGAACTTCGACTAAGGAATGCAAATACGCTTTCTTACGATTTCAAAAATTTCATCGGAAGCGACCATCAATTAAAATTATTAGTTGGAGAAGAAATGATACAATCTGAACGCAGTGAGCTTACTTCAGTAGTGCATGGTTTTCCAACACTGTTTACATCCAGTGAAGCATTTAAACTTACTTCACAGGGGAAACCTCAGTCAGTTGACAATTATTATTACCCAGATGACAAATTGCTGTCATACTTTGGAAGGGTAACGTATGATTACAAAAACAGATATCTTCTTTCCGGTACATACCGAGCTGATGGCTCTAGTAAATTTTTGGGTAGCAACCGTTGGGGATATTTCCCTTCCGTAGCTGCTGCATGGAAATTATCTGAAGAAAGCTTTATGCAAGGAACTTCCGGTTGGTTAAACAACCTAAAGTTAAGAGTGAGCTATGGAGAGGCAGGCAATAATAACATTCCTGTAGGTCAAACCTTCCAGTCGTTTGAATCCAACATTACTTCATGGATGAATGGATTTGATAGTTATTGGTCAGCATCAAAAACCCTGGCAAATCCGGATTTGAAATGGGAAACAACCCAAACCCGCAACGTAGGCCTGGATTTTGGATTATTTAGCGGACGTTTGAGTGGTACAGTTGAAGCGTACATGAATACAACAAGTGATCTACTTATTCAATTTCCTGTAGCAGGTACAGGATACGACACTCAATATAGAAACATGGGTGAGACAGAGAACAAGGGAATTGAAACAACACTAAACTACATTGCGATTGATAAAGCCAAATATGGTTTGAATTTCTCGGCTAACGTCAGTTTCAACCGTAATAATGTCAATTCACTTGGTATTATGGAGGATTTTGGTCAATCATCTGGTTGGGCATCAACGGAGATTGGGAATGATTACCTGGTCAGAGTAGGTAGCCCAATCGGCATTATGTACGGATATCGAAATGATGGTCGATACGAAGTCTCTGATTTTGAAGGATACGATGCTGGTGCTGGAACATGGATATTAAAATCCGGTGTAGCAAATAGTGCTCAGGTTGTTGGTACCGTGTCACCCGGAGTTATGAAATTGAAAGATTTAAATGGTGATGGCGAAGTTACCCTCGATGATCAGGATTTTATCGGTGATGCCAATCCATCAAATTTCGGTGGTTTTACGATCAATGGATACGCAGCAGGATTTGATCTGACTGCGAATTTTAACTGGAGTTATGGCAATGATATTTATAATGCGAACAAAATAGAATATACTTCATCTACACCAAGATATCAGTATCGGAATATGATTGATATGATGGCTGAGGGCAGTCGATGGAATAATATTGATCCAGCAACAGGAAGTATGGTCACTGATCCAAATGCTTTAGCCAGTCTTAATGCTAACACTACAATGTGGTCTCCATATATGTCCAGGTATGTTTTTAGTGATTGGGCTGTAGAAAAGGGTTCTTTCCTTCGATTAAATACCTTAACTCTTGGTTATACCTTACCAGCAGCTACTACTGCTAAGTTGCACATTCAAAACCTCAGGTTTTATGCTACAGGGTATAATTTATTTATACTTACGAACTATTCTGGTTTTGATCCAGAAGTTTCAACTCGTAGAAAAACGCCACTTACACCAGGTGTCGATTATTCGGCCTATCCTAGAAGCAGACAGTTGGTGTTTGGTTTAAATCTAAGTTTCTAACCTTTGATGCATTCTAATATGAAAAAGATAATATATATAGTCGCAGTAATAGTTGCTGGTGTCTTCACTTCCTGCAATGATTACCTTGAAGCACCCACGAAGTCTTCATTAGACGAATCGATAATTTTCTCCACTCCTGATTTGGCAAAAGGAGCGGTCGATGGAATTAAAGTTCCTTTTGGTGAAACAAACTCCTATAGAGGAAGATTTCTGCCCTGGTATGGAATGAATACCGACGCAGAATGGTACAACTCATCCCAAACTGTGGGAGATAATTCGGATTTGGCAGTATATAACGCTAAGCCGAACAACTCAAATATGAACACGACAAATAATGCCTGGGCTAAAATGTACGAAGGTATTGAGCGAGCAAATATTTGTATTAAGGGGATCAGGCAATATGGTGATCCTCAACCTGGCAATGAATTAGGTTATCTCCTTGGCGAAGCCTTGACATTGAGAGCGGTCTTTTATACAGATCTTTTAAAAGCCTGGGGGGATGTTGTTGCGCGTTTTGAACCCATAAATACAGAAACAATATATTTAACAAAAAGTGATCGAGGCGTAATCTATAAGCAGCTAATTGCTGATTTGGAAGAAGCATCATCGCTGGTTCCATGGCCAAACGAATCTGAGCCAACCAGTAATGTCGAACGAGTCAATAAGGCATTTGTAAAAGGTCTTCGAGCCAGACTTTGCCTGTCAGCCAGTGGATTCCAACAGTATCCTGACGGCATTCGCAGAAGCAGCGATCCTGATTTATCCATGGAGAATATGTATGCTATTGCATATCAGGAATGTAAGGATATTATCGCCAGTGGTACGTGTCAACTTGATCCTTCTTTTGAAGACCTCTGGAGAAAATACAACCAGGACTATATTGCTGCCGGTGGTGAATCGCTTTGGGAGATCCCATTTTCTGCAGGAAGAGGCCGTGTTCTATTTACATTTGGCGTACGGCATAGGAGTGTTGATCAATATACTGGTCAGGCTCGTGGTGGTCAGGCAGGGCCTTTACCAACCGTGTTTTATGATTACGATCTAAAAGACACCCGACGTGACGTCACCTGTGTACCTTATGAATATGGCACAGCTGTTAATGGATTTTCTCAACAACAATTGACAAGCCTTAATACCTGGGCTTTTGGTAAATATCGATATGAGTGGATGAGCCGTTATGTCACTTCAACTAATGATGATGGATTAAATAAACGCTATATGCGTTATGCAGAAGTCATTCTAATGGCTGCAGAAATAGCCAATGAATTGGAAGGTCCCGGAGCTGCAGCACCATATTTAAAAATGATTAGAAAAAGAGCATTTAATGCTAGTGACTGGCCAACAAAAGTTGACGCGTATGTGGATGCTTTAGATTCGAAAGAGGCGATGTTCAACGCGATTGTTGACGAGAACAAATACGAATTTACCGGTGAGTTTGAACGAAAGTCAGCGTTAATACGATGGAATTTGCTGAAAGTGAAATTGGATGAAGCAAAAACCAAAATGTATGAACTGAGAAGCATGACTGGTGCATATTCGGATGTCCCCGGAAAACTATATTACCGATATGCAGAGGATGGGGAAACACTTCAGATATATGGATTAAATAGAGGTGAAAATGAAGATAAATCTGGCGAATATGATTTCAACACAGATTATATTACTACAGATAACTTAAACGATACCAAAATAGAATCTGTATATACCCAAGATCCAAACACCAAACAATTCTGGCCAATCTGGCAAGTATTTTTGGATGGAAGCAATGGAAAACTGGTAAACGACTATGGTTATTAATCAAATGAAAACTATGAAAACTAAAAATATATTTATAGGCGCATTGATTGGATTTTTATCCATCACATTTATCGCCTGCGAAGATAATATTGATCCGTTGGTAGAAGAGCTCGATTTTTCAAGAGTTTTCTCACCAATCGAACTTACAGCTCGCGTAAGAAATCAGACTACCATTGAATTGAATTGGAAAATACGCAATGATGCTGACAAATACGTGATAGAGTATAGTGAGGATAGCTTGCAGTTTAGTAGTATCATCCGGACTGTAGAAGTAATGCCGGAAGAGTTACCCGTTCGGGAAACTTTTGATGGTGAAACTAGATATTCAGCGCGTGTAAAAGGTGTGAGCAACAGTGGTCTGGCCGACTCCAAATGGACTGAAATTACAATCATGACTGATCTGGAGAATATTTATCTACCTATTCAGGATGGTGATATCGATGCAAATGAAGCTGTATTAAGATGGCCTGCAAATAGTGATGTGACGAATTTTGTGATCATCCCTGGAAATACAACGCAAGTAATTACTGATGATGAAAAAGCTGCTGGAATGGCTTCAGTAACTGGATTGACTGGTAATACGGAATATACCGTGCTTCTGATGAAAGGCACCAAACAACGCGGGTCAACTGGTTTTACAACCCTTATAGATGTTGGAGGTGCGACCAGAATTTATCCTGAAGATGATCTAAGCCTGGTTATCGCTGCAGCCACACCAGGAGACGTTCTGGTATTGTATCCTGGTGACTATTTGGTATATACAGGTTCAATTGATATTGACAAATCCATCACCATAAGAGGACTCTACCCATACGACAAACCTTTGTTGCATGTACAGTTCAGTTCTATAAACGCTGCAAGTGCTGTAGAATTAATAGATCTGGATTTGAATGGGGATGATTTACTTAATGATGTTCTTCGATACAATACAGCAGATGTCGCCTATGGATCACTAAGTATAGAAGGATGCAATATTCATAATTATACTCGTTCCTTTGTTGCAGGAAACGTTGCTTCGACAATCGAATCCGTCTCAATCAATAATTGTGTGCTGACAAATGTCATGACCAGTGGTGGTGATTTTCTGGATTTCAGAACAGCATACCTGGCTGATTTAAGCGTTACGAACAGCACTTTTAATAATTGTGCTCCAGGGCGTGATTTTATCAGGATGGATGCAGCTGCTGCATACAGTGGAACAGGATTGACATCTAATGTTTTAATCGATCATTGTACACTTTATGGTGTATCCACTGGTACGAAAAGAATTTTATACGTTCGTTTCCTGGACAATAATCTGACTGTACAAAATACATTAATTGCTGAAACAGATGCGTATTACACTAATCAGGCTAATTCATCTCAACCTGCATGTTCTAATAACAACTATTTCAATGCGATTGGATTTTATACAGACGCATACGTTAGTAATGCCAAAATTGATTTGTCAGGTAACTTTACAACACTTGATCCAGGTTTTGTAGATGCTGCAAATGGAAACTTTAAAATAACCGATCAAACACTGTTGGATAACGCTGTGGGTGACCCACGCTGGCTTCAGTAAAATCTTTCACGGGAGTGGTACTTTATCCACTCCCGTTTTTCTTTACTCACCTTTGATAGATCATGTCCAAGCATACGGCATACCTATATATGATATCAATGCTCTTGATTTTGAGCTGCAATTCTTCCTCAGACCCGGAGCCGGATATTAAAGATCGGCCTGTTCAAAAGGTTGAAGACCCACTGGCATTTCCTGGCGCCGAAGGATTCGGCAGGGATGCAACAGGAGGGCGTGACGGTAAGATTATTTTTGTTACAAATTTACAAGATAGTGGACCAGGCAGTTTTAGATTAGCCGTTGAAACCAGTGGCCCGCGAATTATTATTTTTACACTTTCCGGGAATATTTCCCTGAAATCAAGATTAAGCATTAATAAGCCAGATATAACTATCGCTGGCCAATCTTCACCAGGAGACGGTATTTGCATTAAAGATTTCCCGGTTACTATCGATGCAGACAACGTGATCATCCGCTATGTGCGATTTAGAATGGGAGATGAGGCTCAACAGGAAGCTGATGCTCTGGGTGGTCGATTCCATAAAAATATTATTATCGACCATTGTTCGATGAGCTGGTCAACTGATGAATGTGTTTCCTTTTACGCCAATGAAAATACTACTGTCCAATGGTGTTTAATTGCTGAAAGCCTTAAAAACTCAGTGCACCTTAAAGGAGCTCATGGATATGGAGGTATTTGGGGAGGGAAAAATGCTTCTTTCCACCACAACCTTTTAGCACATCATGATAGTAGAAATCCGCGTCTAGGTGAAGAAGCAGGTAAGACCTTTGCTCTAACTGACCTGGTCGATTTAAGAAATAATGTAATCTACAATTGGGTAAGCAACAGCTGCTATGGCGGTGAGGCTATGAACGCTAATATTGTAAACTGCTATTATAAACCTGGACCAGCAACTACAAAAGTAAGCCGCATTATTGCAATTGATAAAAATCTCGATGTTGGAACAGAAATATACGACATGTGGGGTAAATTTTATATTGATGGCAACTTTATGGAAGGAAGCGTTGAAGCTACTGCAGACAATTGGACTTATGGAGTTTATGACGAATTTCACAGCAAATATGGAATCGTATCTGCTGAAGATAAAGCGCTCATGAGATTAAATGAACCTCTTGAAACAAACACTAACGTGAATACGCATACTGCGCAGGAGGCTTATGAAAAGGTTCTGGAATTTGTGGGAACCAACCTTGTAAGAGATGCCGTAGACCTACGGATAATTGACAACGTAAAAAATGGAACCTATTCATTTGAAGGCTCAAACGGAGGGACAAAAGGCATTATTGATTCTCAGGAAGATGTAGGTGGATGGCCAGAATTAAATAGTCTGGCTTCCCCTTTAGACTCTGATGAGGATGGCATGCCTGACGAATGGGAAATTTCAATGAAACTGGATCCAGATATTGCAAATGCCAATGGGAATGATCTGAGCACAGCATACAATAATATTGAAGTATATATGAACAGCCTGGTCAGTAGTATAACAATAAATCAGAATTAAATCGATTATGAAAAGTAAACTGTCATTGTTAATCCTTTTTTTTCTTACTTTTTTGAAATGTGAAATGCATTCCCAACCGATTGCGTTTCCCGGCGCAGAAGGATTTGGTAAATACACCAGTGGTGGGCGTGGCGGCAAAGTGTTGATCGTTGAAAATTTGAACGATTCCGGACCAGGAAGTTTACGTGAGGCAATTAAACAAAAATATCCAAGAATTATAGTTTTTTCTGTTTCCGGGACAATCTCTTTGGAATCCGAACTAAAAATCAATACTGGTAATGTGACAATTGCCGGTCAATCTGCCCCTGGAGACGGTATTTGCATTAAAAATTATCCTTTAATCATTAGTTCCTCAAATGTAATCCTCCGATATCTAAGAGTCCGCATGGGTGATGAGAGGAAGCAGCAGGATGATTGCCTGAGTGCTGTGAGGCAACAAAATATAATAATTGACCATTGCTCATTTAGTTGGGGAACCGATGAAGTTGCTTCCTGTTACGACAATGAAAACTTTACTATGCAATGGTGCATCATCTCCGAGAGTCTGAATAATTCAGTGCATGAAAAAGGCGCTCATGGGTACGGTGGCATTTGGGGAGGAAAAGGCGCCTCTTTTCACCATAATCTTTTAGCCAGTCACAAAAGTCGTCTACCGAGATTTTGTGGAGCACGGTATCATAAACAACCTGACTTGGAGATTGTCGATTTTAGGAATAATGTGATATTCAACTGGCAAATCAACAATGCATATGCTGGCGAAGAAGGCAATCATAATATTATCAATAATTTTTACAAAGCTGGCCCGGCTACTGAAAAATCAAAACAAAACCGCATTTTAAATCCATGGTCTCCTTACGGTCATTTTTTTGTTACAGGCAATTTGCTTTATGGAAATTCGAAAGTAAGTAATGACAATAAATTAGGGGTAGTTGCCGATAACGTGGACTCAGCCCTTGTCAATATACCTATTGTGGTAGTTGCCATACCAGACCAAACTGCACAGGATGCATATAATGAAGTGTTGAGCGCAGCCGGAGTAAGCATCCATAGGGATAATGTTGATGAGCGGATTATCGATGAAGTGAAAAAAGGGATAACTCACTTTGGTATAAAAAAAGATGGCATTATTGACTCACAAACCCAGGTAGGCGGTTGGCCTGTTTTAAAAAGTACTCCGCCAAAAACTGACTCAGACAAGGATGGTATACCGGACGATTGGGAGAAAAAAAATGGATTGAATCCATCAGATGGAAATGACAATGTTTTGTTTTCCATTGACAAGAATTATACAAACATAGAAATATATTTAAACGAATTGACTCATTACAAAACCAACCAGAATGATTAGGTCGTACACCATTTTATTAGGTATTGCATTATTTTCCTGTAATCCCTTAACAGAAAAGAAAACAGATAGTGCAATTCCACTTTATGTCCAAATGGCTGATTCGGAGATGAAACGAAATCCTGACCCGCGTTTGATTGACTTCCGTGAACAGCCAAAATGGGAATATTCCAATGGACTGATTTGCTCAGCTATGCTCAAAGTCTGGAGGAAAACCAAGGATCCAAAGTATTATAGCTATGCAAAGTCATATGCAGATTCTATGATAACTGAAAATGCAAATATCCTCACCTATAAAAAAACGGACTATAATATCGATCGCGTAAATCCGGGTAAATTTCTCATGGAATTGTACAATGAAACCGGAGATGCAAAATATAAAATGGCCATCGACACCTTGCGTGATCAAATGCGACATCAACCGCGAACTTCAGAGGGCGGATTTTGGCATAAGAAGATTTATCCTTCTCAAATGTGGCTGGATGGTATTTATATGGGCTCTCCTTTTTTGGCTCAATATGCTGTTGAGTTTGATGATTATGAACTTTTTGATGATGTAGCCAATCAGATTTACCTCATAGACAAAAATACATGGGATGCAGAAAAAGGATTATATTTCCATGGATGGGATGAATCCCGGGAACAACAATGGTCTGATCCGGCAACTGGAAGGTCGCCACATGCCTGGGGAAGAGCCATGGGTTGGTTTGCCATGGCTCTGGTCGATATTCTAGACTATTTCCCAATTGATCATCCAAAATATTCAGAAATAATAAACATTCACCATAAAATGGCTGACGCTATCATCAAAAACCAGGATGAATCCGGTTTGTGGTGGCAGGTGTTGGATCAACCAGGTGATACAGATAATTACCTCGAAGGTTCGGCCTCAAGCATGTTTACTTATTTTCTTTTGAAATCTTCAAATAAAGGCTATTTATCAGATACATATCTGGATGCTGGTAAAAAAGGATATAATGGAATCGTTACAAAATTGATTAAAGAAAACCAGGATGGAACGATTAGTCTCACCCAGGTTTGCGGGGTTGCAGGCTTAGGTGGAAATCCGTACCGCGATGGGTCTTATGAATATTATGTTCATGAAATAATTCGCGATAACGACCCCAAAGGAGTTGGACCATTTATTATGGCTTCTTTAGAATTTGATAATATTAATAATAAATGAAATCAGGCAGAAAACATTATTTGCTGGTATTCTTATTTTTAATGAGTGGTATCACCAATAAAATCAATGCGCAGGAGGTTGATTTTATTGTTGATGCAACTGGAAATGGAGATTTTATTTCCGTGCAGAAGGCTATTAACGCAGTACCGGATTTCAGAAAAAATGAGACCAAAATTTTTATTAAAAATGGCATCTACGAAGAAAAGTTAACGCTACCTGCAACCAAGACAAATGTGACTTTAATGGGAGAAGATCGCTTCAAAACCATCTTGACATGGAATGATTATGCTCAAAAGAAAAATGTGTTTGATGAAGAAATTGGCACTTCCGGATCCTCAAGTACATTTATATTTGGTGAGGGATTTAAAGCAGAAAACATCACATTTGAAAATTCTTCTGGTCCGGTTGGCCAGGCAGTGGCCATACGGGTTGACGGAGATATGGCAATATTCATAAACTGCAGATTCCTGGGATTTCAGGACACCTTGTATCCGCACGGAGAGCAAAGCAGACAATATTATAAGAACTGCTATATCGAAGGCACTACGGATTTTATTTTTGGTTGGTCTAAAGCAGTCTTTGAGGATTGCGAAATATATTCTAAAAAGGGTGGTCAATACATCACTGCTGCTTCGACTATAGAAAACGCATCATTTGGTTTTGTATTTTACAATTGCAAGCTAACCGGAGATGCACAGGATAAATCAGTTTATTTGGGAAGACCATGGAGACCATTCGCCAAAACAGTTTTTATAAAATGCGAACTAGGAGTGCACATTAGGCCTGAAGGGTGGCATAATTGGAATAAGCCTGAAGCTGAAAAAACGTGCTATTATGCAGAATATGAATCTTATGGACAAGGTGCAAATAAAGAAGCAAGAGTCACGTGGTCTAAACAGCTTGATGAAAATGATTTGAATACCTATTCCCTTAAAAAAATATTTGATGGTTGGATTCCTAACGAGCACTCATCATTAAATCTCAATTGATTACCATGATTATAAAGTACATTTTTAAAAATACGAAGATGAAAAGGCACAATTTAAAGCTAAACAGAAATCTATATTTTTATTTGTCTATCCTATTCCTGTTTTATGCATGCAATCCTAAACAGGGAAATGAACAAGAATCTGCAAAAATTAGCATAGAAGTAAAAAATACCACAGGAATTCCACGACAGGAAACATTAATTACAATTGACACCAAAAAGATTGCTGAATACCTACCTGGTATTCAACTAAATGAGCTCGCAGTATTTGAAGGCGATCAGGAAGTACCATCCCAATTCGATGCTGATCACTATATGTTTATGGTAAAACAATTGACACCGAACGAAATAAAAGAATTTACCATCAGAAACAGGTCTTCACAAGATCCAGTTCTTTCTTTTCCAAAGAGAACACAGGCTGAGTTATCAGTTAAAAAAGGAGGCCATTTTGAAAATAAAAAATATATCGGAGGAGAATTTGAAAACATCACCAATCTCAGGGTACCTGATGAACATACGGACCACTCTTTTTATATCCGATACGAAGGGCCTGGATGGGAATCCGATCTGGTTGGTTATCGATTTTATCTGGATTGGAGAAATGCAATGGATGTATTTGGCAAAAAAACTGAAGAAATGATTATGCAAAATGTCGGGTTGGATGGCTTTGATTCCTATCATGAAATGCAACCCTGGGGCATGGATGTGCTCAAAGTTGGGAGTTCACTTGGATTAGGAACTTTGGGTACTTTTTTCGATGGCAAAGCGATTCGTGTAGATAAGACAGATAGTGTAACCTGCAAGATTTTAGAAAACGGAATGATTTATTCATCTCTAAAGACAAATTATTTTGGGTGGAAGGTTGCCAATCAATCCATAGATATTGAAACTGTATTAAGTATTCACGCAGGCACACGACTAACTCACAATGAAATTACCGTATCCGGACAACTGGAAAATATATGCACTGGCCTTGGGAAAGATAAAAATGCCCAGTTATATACTGACCAGGGAGATCTTACAAAATGGGGATATATAGCTTCATACGGGGTGCAAAGCCTTAATAATGATAAGCTTGGTTTAGCGGTATTCTTCTCAAATGACAATTTCAAAGGGTTCACAGAAGATGAATATAGTCATGTGGTGAAGCTTAACCCAGAATCCGGTCATCTTGATTACTATCTTGTTGCTGCGTGGGAAGGAGAAAAAAATGGTATCCAAAATGAGACAGAATTCATGGATTACATTAAACAAACTGCCGAAGAACTGGCTAATCCGGTCCAGGTATCGTTCCCAAAAAAATAGGAAATCAATGTTAAAAACTGATAATTTGAATGACAATTACCATGAAGAATAAATACAATTACTGGATCGGAATATTGACTTATGGTTTAATTACCATGTTCCTTTCCTGTAAATCAGATTCTCAATCCAATCAAAGCACTTCACAGGAAATAGATAAACTATATTCAGCTCTTGAGTTTGAAATGCCACCTGTCATCCAACCTCAGTTTTTGCCAAACTCAGTAAGTATTAAAGAGTTTAATGCCGTTGGAGATGGTATGACGAAGAACACCGAAGCTTTTTCAAAAGCCATTGATGCCATAGTAGAAAAAGGTGGAGGAAAAGTAATTGTGCCCAGAGGTATCTGGTACACTGGTCCCATTATTTTAAAAAGTAATATTAATATCCACCTGGAATCTGGAGCATTAATTGTATTTAGTAAAGATTTTGACGATTATCCATTAATTGAAACGAGTTTCGAAGGATTGAATACCTATAGATGTTTATCACCGATTAGTGGAAAAGACCTTGAAAATATTGCCATTACCGGAACAGGAATTATTGACGGCTCAGGAGATACCTGGCGTCCTGTAAAAAAGGAAAAGCTAACGGCAAGACATTGGAATACTTTGGTGAAATCCGGTGGAGTAGTAAGTGACAATGGAGCCATTTGGTATCCAACAGAAAAATCAAGAAATGGAGATAGTCGTGATAACTTTAACGTCCCAAATTTTTCAGAAAAAAAACAATTTGAAGAAGTGAAAGATTTTCTGAGACCGGTAATGGTGAGCCTGATAAATTGTAAAAAAGTATTGCTTGATGGACCAACGTTTCAAAATTCACCGGCATGGAATATCCACCCTCTTTTATGTGAAGATGTCATTATCCGTAATCTTACAGTCAGAAATCCATGGTATTCACAAAATGGAGATGGACTGGATCTGGAATCATGCAAAAATGCACTGATCTACAACAACAATTTCGATGTTGGGGATGATGCCATTTGTTTTAAATCCGGTAAAAATGAAGACGGTCGCAAAAGAGGCAAACCAACAGAAAATGTGATCGTAACCAATAATATTGTTTACCATGGCCATGGAGGATTTACAATCGGAAGTGAGATGTCAGGAGGAGTGAAAAACGTGCACATATCCAATTGTACCTTTATTGGTACGGACATAGGATTGCGTTTTAAAAGTACAAGAGGCCGAGGTGGGGTTGTTGAAAATATATTTATTTCCCAAATTGATATGATTGATATTCCTACTGAAGCCATCCGGTTCAACTTGTTTTATGAAGGTAATTCGCCTATTCCTGATGAAGAAAGTGAAAGTAGTAATTCGGTCGATATACCAATTATTGCAGTATCAGAAGAAACCCCATCGTTCAAGAATATTTCGATGAAAAATATCACTGTTACTAACGCTGAAACAGCAGCATTTTTTCAAGGTCTGCCAGAGATGCACCTGCTCAATATACGATTGGAAAATTCTACTTTTGAAGCGCGAAAAGGGATCACCATTATTGATGGAGAAGGAATTGATTTTATCAATATACAATTAAAGCAAAATGAAGGCGATGCTTTGACTCTATACAATAGTAAAAATATCACTCTTGACAATCTACTAATGGATAATGATCAAAATGAAACCACAGTACGGGTGATTGGAAAAGAAACTGAAGCAATACGATTTAAAAATTCATCAATAAATGCTAGCCACATAAAAAAGACAAATGAGGTCAGGGAAAATGAAATAATTTTTGACTAAAATCCATAAATGAAGTATCGATCCACAGCGCTAATCTTTTTCTTAATTCTATCCACGTTTTCTTTTATTGAAAAAAAAGAGATTACTATTTTTCTTGTCGGGGACTCGACTATGGCGGATAAGCCATATGCTAATGGAAACCCGGAAAAGGGATGGGGTCAGGTTTTCCCTCTTTTATTTAAGCCAGGGATTCAAGTGGAAAATCATGCAGTTAATGGTAGAAGTACTAAAAGTTTTCGGGATGAAGGCAGATGGACAAAAGTGTTGGATAAAATGCAGCCTGGAGATTATGTGATTATTGAGTTTGGGCATAATGACCAAAAAATTGAGGATTCAACCAGATACGCAGATGCTAACATAAGCTATAGACAAAATCTTATTCGGTTTGTAGATGAGACACGCCAAAAGGGAGGGATAGCTGTTTTAGCCACTCCGATCGTACGACGAAGATTTGATGAAAATAGTGTATTCTACGATACCCATGGGCAATATCCTGAGGTTGTTAAGGAGGTCGCAGAATCAAAGGAAGTGCCATTGCTGGATTTGCATTTATTGACCAAAGATCTACTAATACGTTATGGAGAGGATGGTTCTAAAAATTTATTTTTACACATCAATCCAGGTGAATACGAATCCCTTCCGGATGGCAGACAAGATGATACACATCTTTCTGCTACAGGGGCATTCAGAATATGCGATTTAGTTAAAAGTGAAATAGTAAAAAAAATTCCTGAGCTACGGTCAACTTTCAAGGACTAAGAATATAGTTAGATTTACCATTCTTATTAAAGATGCCAAAAAAATCCTGAGGTATAGTTTAACAGCGCCTCAGGAAATTATCAATTTTAAACTTATAATTATTTCAATTTATCAACCGGTACTCCTTAACGCACCAGCGATTGCATTGATTGTTAACAGCAAATCAAGTAGGGTATGATCAGATTCGGTACTGTTACGTATTGCTTTTTCAGTTCGCCATTGTTTGAGCAAAGTCACCTGTTTCCAATGCAAATGATCAAGAATAGATGCTCTTAGCACATTAGAATAATAGTGTTGATATCTACGTGTTTCTATTGATTTTCCTAATAACTCCAATAGTAAATTTCGTGTATTTGATAGCTCATTTTCCAACAACTTGTAGTATTTGTTTGACAAATGGGTATCCTCAACCAGCTTGGCATATTCGTGCATAATGCGAGCATCTGATGATGCCAGACTGGTATCAACATTGGTAAAGATATAACGAATAAAATCATCTGTCTGAATTACCTCTTTCAGTTTATGAAAGTTTTCAGGATGTTCTTCCATCAATTTTTTCAGCGTACCCCCTACCCCATACCAACTTGTGATATTGTATCTGGATTGATTCCAGCTGAAAACCCAGGGTATCGCCCTCAAATCTTCAATACCGGCATTTCCAGTACGTCGAGCTGGCCGTGATCCAATTTTACTTGATTCTATAGCATCGATTGGAGTAGCTTTTTTGAAGTATTCAATAAATCCTTCACCATGAAGCAGTTTCCCATATTGATCTTTGCTCTCTTTGGCAAGGTATTCCATCAGTTCTGAATGTTGGAACGAGGTTTTTGGCTTATACACATCGGAAATACTTCTTGCAGTAGCAGACGCCATAAGTAGTTCTATATTGTATGCCGCATTAATCTTATTGGCATATTTCTGTGCAATAGTCT
>JAHEMV010000419.1 GCA_024643455.1 Cytophagales bacterium | reverse complement strand
AAAAGACCAAATTTTTTCTCCGGTTTTTAGCTCTAAAGCATAAATGTTTCCATTTCCAGATCCAACAAATAATTTATCTTCTGTGATCACTGGTGAGGAATTGAAAAAATCCCAATCATCGGTCATATATTGATCTTTTGGCATCATGCCATGCAAGCCTTTTGCACCGAATTTCCGCTCACCTTTTTCAAAGAAAGTCCATTTGACTGCTCCGCTTACCGCATCAACTGCATATATTTTCCCGCTGAAGTCGCCAAAATAAACCATATTTCCATAAACTGCCGGAGAAGAGTTTGCAGGGCCATCGACGGGGATTGACCATATTTCCAAACCGGATTTGGCATCGATGGCGTGGAATTTATTAGAACCTCCAACAAAAGCTACACCTTTATAAATAGCAGGAGAAGAAAACACTTTGCCATCAATCTTTATCTTCCATTTTATTCCATGCAGGGTATCGATGGGAGGGTTTAGATAGGTGGCATTATGTGGGGCATCACCTCTAAACATCACTGCTATATCTTTTTTGTTATCAATTTTACAACTCAGAAAAATGAACATTAAAAAAAGTATGGATGGGTTTTTCATCTTAGTTGGTCATTAAAAAATGAAAAGCTATACAAAGAAATTGTAGATATCAATCAAAATTACATGACTGGATTACTTTTTATATCACTTTTGGAAATAGTAAAAAAAATGGCCAAGCCTAGCTGCAAATTGGTCTTAGCAATGAAGTTATTGCAACTAAATTATTCATGTTAATACAAAGCATGTCTCTTGGCTTAAACCTGAGTTTTGATATTTTCTTTCAATGTTTTGCTAAAATTTCACAAACTGGCTTTTGAAATGAGCGATTTGGCTTTATCTGATAAAGGTAATTCCAGGGCAGTATCTACACCTTTTGGTGACATCTTTGTAATTGTTTTTTTAAGAATATTCACTAGTTTTTCTTCATCATGGTCTGAAGAGAAATCATCGAAATAATATTCGAGGAATACCAGGCAGATCACATCTTCCAGTATTTGTGTTTCAGGATTTTGCTTCAGTTGCTTTTTTAATAGAAGATCTTTGACTTTTTCTATGATTTTAGAGTCATAGCCTATTTTTTCTAAAATTTGATTTGCGATGTTCGCATGGTGGATTTTTAATTGACTGCGCCATTTCAAATATCCTGATCGATCCATAGCATAGTTTTTTCTAGGGATTTCCCATCGGCCAATATGCTGACAACGCGTTGCAAGCTGTAAATGTTCTGATGCATTTGGCTCGTAATAGAGAAGTTTTTCTGTCATTCGGAGAGCATACAATAATGAAGTTGAAATTTCTTTATTATTGACCATTTCTTTTTTTGGATCGTTTGCATTGTATTCATCAAATTGAAAAAATGCTTTATCAAATTGGCTGGATTCCATAGTTGTTATTTTTGATATAGACGCAATTAAAGTGACTTTATTTCATTTGCAATGGACTTACCAAATTTGATTTTATAAACAGCAAATAAGAATGGATTGAGTTAATTAAAAAACTTAAAATTTAGTAATCAGTTTTTTTAGCTATATTCCTGTGTTGTAACGTTTTTATTTATAAATAAACATGCGAAAACCTCAAATACCCTTAATTTTAATCGCATTAATATGCATTTTTTTAAGTTTCAATCTTCAGGCTCAGGTAGAAAGTGATACAGTTAAAAATGAAAAAAGTAATATTAAAAAAGGGTGGACGTTTGGTGCATTACCAGCAGTTTCCTATAATACTGATCTTGGATTTCAATATGGAGCTTTAGTAAATTTTTACAATTACGGTGATGGCACAACCTACCCTAAATATTTACAGTCAGTATACCTTGAATGGTCCAGAACAACCAAAGGGAGTGGCATTAATCGATTTTATTTCGATTCGGAGCATGTAATCCCAAAAGTCAGGTTAACAGCTGATGTGAGCTATCTGACTGAGCAGACCCTACAATTTTTTGGATTTAACGGGTATGATGCAGTTTATAATCAAGCATGGGAAGATGATTCTAGCCCGGAATATGTTTCACGGGTTTTCTATCGGCAGGATCGGAAAATGTTCCGAATTATGACCAGCTTTCAGGGGAAGATTTTCAAAAACAACAATAACATTCGCTGGTTGACTGGATTTGCTTATTATGATAATAAAATTGCTTCTGTTGATATAGATCGATTAAATAAAGGGAAAAGTGATGATAAAAAATTGCCTGAAGTTGATGGATTATATGACAATTATGTGAATTGGGGAGTATTGAATGAGGATGAAGCAAAGGGAAATAAAACAACTTATGTCAAGGCCGGATTGGTCTATGATTCGCGCGATTTTGAAGCATTTCCAACAAAAGGAATATGGGCTGAAGCGATTTATTCCTATGCTCCAGGTTTTTTAGGAGATGGAAAATATGAGTATTCTAAACTTACTTTGTTATGGAGGCAGTACCTCCCCTTAGGATCAGAAAAACTAATTTTTGCATATCGCCTTGGTTATCAGGGCACTATGTCTGGGACAGTTCCTTTTCATATGCAACCTCATCTTGTCCCTACGACTATGACTGGTGCAACGTCACAGGGATTAGGAGGGGCCAGAACATTACGAGGGATTATGCGAAACAGAGTAGTTGGAGATGGGATTGTTTTAGGAAATGTGGAACTTCGATGGAAATTTTTACAAACTACAGTCTTCAATCAAAACCTCTATTTAGGGACAAACTTGTTCACTGATATTGGAAAGGTGGTAGATAAGATGGATATTAATTTGAGTAATGTACCGAGTAATGTAAATATGGAAGATTATTTTGCTTTAGGAACCGATGATGTTCATGTAAGTGCTGGTCTTGGTTTGAAGGTAGGATTAAATGAGAATTTCGTTTTTTCAATTGATTATGGTCTGGCAACAGATAAAAGGGATGGAGATTCCGGGCTTTACATTTTACTAAACTGGATGTTTTAAAAACCAGTATCCGTTCAAATTAAGTTGGCTAAATAGTTAAATTTTCAAAATGAATTATGATTTCCATTTGATATTGCAACCAATGCTTGGAATTTGCCTTTCATCGATTTTTTTGCCTTCCAAAATAGCATCTAAAGCATTTCTAAGATCTTCGCCAGTAACCGGGATATTATTTTTTGGTCGCGAGCCATCAATTTGCCCACGATAAACACATTTCAGTTCGAAATCAAAAAGAAATAAATCGGGAGTACAGGCAGCATTATATGCTTTAGCTACTTCCTGTGTCTCATCATATAGATATGGAAATGGATAACCTACCTTTTCAGCATGGATTTTCATTAATTCCGGTCCATCCTGTGGATAGTTTACAACATCATTGGAGCTGATGGCTATAAATGAAACGCCCTTTGGTTGATACATTTTGGCAATACGGATCAATTCATCATTGATATGCAATACATATGGGCAATGGTTGCATATAAAAATGACCAAAGTTGCTTTCTCCCCCTTTAAACTGTTCAAGTTCATCGATTGTCCAGAAACAGTATCTACTAATTCAAATGAGGTGGCAATGGTGCCCAGGGGCATCATCACAGATGGAGTTGCAGCCATAATTAGTTTTGTTTATGCTAGTAATGGTTCAAAATTATCGAAATGTGATTAAAATACGAATTGAAATCATAATACTTTGTCCATTTAAAAAATAGAAATCGAGTTAAGGATATTAGCATTTGGGGAAAATATTGTTAAAATATTAATTCCCAATACCCTACATCGATCCATATATCAAATTTGTAACCGACTTCTTTAAATTGTCCGATCTGTTCGAAACCAAACTTTTCGTGTAAAGCAACGCTTGCAGAATTAGGAAGGGCTATGCCGCCGATAACGGCATGTATATTTGAACTTTTTAGTCTTTTAATCAATTCTTCATACAAGATGGTTCCAATTCCATGGCCTTCTTCTCCTTTTTTTAAATAAACTGTACTTTCAACAGAATGCTTGTATGCACATCTCGATTTCCATTCTCCAGCATAAGCATATCCTAATATTATTCCCTGATTTTCATAAACAATCCAAGGGAATTTGTGTTTTATTTGCTCGATTCTGTTTCGCATATCGAACTCTGAAACAGATGATTCTTCAAAGGTGATTATGGTATTGAGCACGTAATAATTGTAGATTTCACAAATTTGACTTGCATCATCAGGAGAGACGTTCCGAATGAGGCCTTTTATAATAGGGTTTGTCATATAAAATAAAATTGAAATCCAATGATAACAGTAATTTGCTTTGAAATATACGTAAAAGCAGAATTAACAAAAATAGTGACAATGCTAAATCAATGAAAACAATACAATAAAATCAGTATTATTTAAAATATTGCATCAATAATTTGTTATTATGTTAAAAATATGATAATATGGGAATTGGTAGCAAAATGAAATTTTTGCATTGTCTTCAAGACATTTCTCCCAAAATTAGCTTACAATATTTCTCGAAGTCGAAAGACATTCAAGTATTGATATCAAAAGATTATCA
Organism: Cytophagales bacterium; assembly: GCA_024643455.1. GTDB lineage: Bacteria > Bacteroidota > Bacteroidia > Cytophagales > Cyclobacteriaceae > JAAUQL01. The sequence goes on along the minus strand of JAHEMV010000419.1, from coordinate 483 downwards.
GATTATAATATTATTATTTCTATGGCCGATATAAATTTTAATGCATACGAAACCAAAGGTTTTTACGATGAAATGTTTGATGAGGAAGGATCTGTACGACCTCATTATGCCATGTTCATGGAAAGACTTCAAAAGATGGGTTGGAAGAAACTCAATTTTTTGCAGCATTCGACGGATAGAGCGCAACTATCTCTTGGGATGACCTTTAATGTGTATAGTGACAACCAGGGCGTAGAACGAATTTTACATCTTGATATAATACCAAGAATCATCAATGGCCAAGACTGGGATTTTTTGGAAAAGGGTTTAAAGCAGCGGATTCAGGCTCTTAATTTGTTTATAGGTGATTTATATGGTGAACAAAAGGTATTGAAAGATAAAATAATACCGAAAGAATTAGTGTTATCCAGTGCTACGTATCTGAAGCAATGCATTGGGCTAAAGCCTCCGGAAAATGTTTGGTGTCATATCACTGGTACAGAT
>JAHEMV010000418.1 GCA_024643455.1 Cytophagales bacterium | reverse complement strand
TGATTTTATTAAGGATAAAAAATCCAAAAAATCTGTTTGAACCGAAAAAAATTGCCGTTTCACTTGGTGGGCGTAACAATCTGGATCTTATGGTAAAACTATCAGGTGCACTGGCCAGCCGTTTTGGAGCCGAGATCACTTTTCTCAATATTCTGCCAGAAAATTTTACTAAGGCACAACAAAGCGAGACTGGAAAAATCTTTATTGAAGCCATTCAGAAACACAGTGAAAAGGCTGTTTTCAACACAAGAGTACTGACATCCAATAATCCAATTGATACACTAGTCGAAGCTTCCAGGGGTTTTGATCTACTGATTGTTGGTACGACCAAAGTTGGAATGATGGAACGCGTGGTGGCAGGAAATTTTGCCACTCAAATAACCGAACTAGCTCAATGTGATGTGGCAGTGGTGAGAGTACAACCTGCAAGCAGAAAATTAATAAAAGGCTGGTAACTCCAATGTTGATTTAACTTCAGGTTTGTTTATCTTAAGAGCTATAACCCATCTCTACTTTTATTTGGCCAGGTTCTTTGCTAAGCGCCAAATTCTCCACGGCCAGTAGCTATTCCTCTCCATGCTGATATTACTTTGATAACACAAAAGTTGAACTTGTGGCTGTTTTATTTGGTATGCTATTACGCCTGTTTATAGTGTATTGAAACAAAATATTCCATACCGTTACGCGTCATAGAAGTGCACGAGCAAACTTTTTAAAGAATATAAATCAAGCTTTTTAATCACGATGTTCATTTCCCATTTTTTGAGCGATAATGCTTATGATAAAAAGTTGAAAGGCATGATAAACCATGACAGGCACTAGAAAAATACTTGCGCTGGCCATTCCAGAGAAAAGTACATTTGAAAATACAGTCCCATGAACTAATGATTTTTTTGATCCACAAAAAAGCGCAGTAATCTGATCTTCACGGCAAAATGATAATTTTTTGCTGATGAAATTTATCGAATAATAAACCAAAAAGAAGATGGCAATCACACCAAAACCAACACTGCTCAATTCCAAAAAGCTGATACCATTGAAAATACCACTAGAAAATGAATGGCTGAAACTGTTATAGACGATGATGAGAATAACCGATTTGTCGAAAATAGTGAGTTGCTTTTTATGTCGCTCCGCAAATTTTCCCCAATACGAATGCAGGATCAGACCGACTATGACGGGTAAAAGGATTTTCAAAATTAATTCCAGAAACACGCTCAGCAAATCAAATGATCCTTCCCTCGCACTTAGGAACAATCCCATCCATACTGGTGTCAGGATGATCCCGATCAGGCCAGAAATACTCGCATTAAAAATCGCTCCCGGAATGTTTCCTTTGGCAATCGAAACCATTACTACTGAAGATGAAACGGTCGATGGAAGTGCCGCCAAATAAAAAACGGCAAGCCATAGAGTAAAATGTTCCTCATTTTGTATGAAGGGAAGCACTAGCAAAACTAGCAGCGGAAAAAATAAAAACGTAGCAAGCTGAATCAGGACATGTAATTTCCAATTGGAAAGCCCTTCTTTCATCTTTTGTGGACTTAGTTTTAAACCATAAAAGAAGAATATGCCCGAAATTCCAATCGAACTGATCGTTTTGAGAGGTATAATTTTTTCGATCCCCGGCACAAAATAGGCCAGCAAAATCATGCCGATCAAAAAAAGTACAAACCGATCAAGTTTTATCCCCTTCAAAAGTTTTAATTAAAAAATATGCCTGAAATCCATGATTTAAACTCGGGGTCTGTATTTGATTTTTGTCTATCTTTTCTATTCATGTTGAAATAACGGGGTACTCAGATAGCGCTCCCCCGTATCAGGAAGAATTGTCAGTACAGTTTTTCCAGAACCGGCTCGTTTTGCAATTTCAATAGCTGCCCAAACATTGGCTCCGGACGAAATCCCGGCAAGAATCCCTTCCTGATTGCAAAGTTTTCTGGCAATATCAAATGCATCTTCATTTTTAACTTTGATAATTTCGTCTATAACATCCAAATTTAAGATCTCCGGAATAAAGCCAGCACCTATCCCCTGGATTTTATGGGGACCCGCTTTCCCTTCAGAAAGTACTGGTGAATCTGTTGGCTCTACAGCAATAACCTTCAAGCCTGGATATTTCTTTTTTAAAACATCGCCAGTACCGGTTATCGTTCCACCTGTCCCGACACCAACCACCAGGTAATCAAGCACCGTTTTCCCCAGGTCAAAAATAATCTCTTCTGCAGTAGTTTTGCGATGCATATCTGGATTTGCCTCGTTTTCAAATTGCTGCGGCATAAAATAATTATCCTTGTCAGAATACTCCTGAGCTGCCATTACGGCACCAACCATCCCTTTGTCTGCCGGGGTAAGTTTGAGTTCTGCTCCAAATTGTTTAAGGACGATCCTTCGTTCGATACTCATAGTTTCCGGCATGGTAAACAAGATTTTATATCCCTTGACGGCTGCTACCATTGCCAGTCCTATGCCAGTATTTCCTGATGTCGGTTCTACAATTGTCATCCCTTTTTTCAGCTTACCGCTTTTTTCGGCCTCCTCGATCATGTTCAGGGCTATACGATCTTTTACTGATCCACTCGGATTGAACGATTCAATTTTCATGAGCACCTTTGCAGAATCAACAGGAGCCAGCTTATTTAATTTCACAGTTGGTGTACAACCAATCGTGTTGAGAATACTATCTAGAATCATTTTCTATTGTTTTGGTTTCTTAAAAGGTATAAATCTAAGGGAAAACTTATTTAGAAGGATAAATGAGGCCAGAGATTTTATAAATCAAATTATTTACTACTAAGTACTTCCCGTTCTTCCAATTCCTCAATCCGCTGTATATATTCTTTTTCTTTGCGCTGCATTTCCTCCTGGGTGGCTTGTAGCTCTTCCATATTTTGACGCATCTCTTCTTCCTGAGCGTGAAGCTGTTCCATCTGTATTTGTGATTGTTCGAGTAGTGTTTTGGTCTGAATATTTAAGGAATTTGTCGAAATAAAGGAGGCAATACTTTCTCCCAGTTTGGCGAGCAAGTCCAGTTGATATTTTTCTAATTCATGAAATAACGCTACTTCTAAAACTCCCAAAACATATTCATCATGAATTAGAGGAATAATCGCAATAAATGAGGGAGGAGAATCACCTAATCCTGAAGTGATGATGATATATTCTTCCGGTACTTCTTTCAATATGATAATTTCTTTTTCAAGATAACACTGTCCGACAAGTCCCTGGCCTATTTCTATTTTTTTTGTAACAAACTTTTCACGATCATAGGCAAAGCATGCTGCCAGCTCCAGAAAATTTTCATTTTCATGATCCTTTTTAACAAGATACATTCCCCCCTGATTTGCATCGATGTATTTGACAATCGCGCGCAATAATTTTGCATAGATTTGTTCACCACTTTCCTGCCTCAATATTTCGCTGATGTCAGCCATCCCTTTTGAAACCCAATTTTGCTTTTCTTCTATTATACGGGCAGCTTTAACTTCTTCCAGATTTTTATGAAGAACTTCCTGTTGTTGCTCCATCTCTTCATTTTTTTCCTTGATATCTAAAAGCAAATTATCGTTTTCAATATCGGATTGAAGTTTCTTTTTTTGCATAAACATCAGGCAAAAAATCAATATCAAAACACCAAAAATGAACGAAGCAAAATTCAACCATCCCTCCCGAAACATGGTGCTGTCCAATTCCATAGAAAGTGCTTTATTTGCCCAGGATTGGGTAAAAATAAACATATAGCATGCAAACAACGAAATTGGCAAAAGTAATTTTTCCCTAATATCTATGAGTACCCAAGGAATAACCGTAAGGGAAAATTCAATCATATACATCGAAGTGATGTAATCTTCTCCTGGCTGTACTAAAAACCCATGATAGATATAAGCTAAAAGAATGACAAGTGTTGATAATATAAATCTGGAAATATTATGCCACCCTATTGAATTTAGCCATATCGCACCAAAAGATAGTGCGGTACAAAAAACCGGATAAATTGTTAGAGTAGGATAGAATACATACGAAAAAATTGCATAAAAGAGCCCAACAGCAGACATCAACAATGCTACCTGGTTAGCGATTTTTATTTTATCATTTATGTAATGTTGATTATTATTTGATACACCTGCATTTAATATAAAATTCATTGCGTTTCAGTCTATGGCTCAAAAAAAAATCCTGTTTTATCAAAAAATGTAACTTTTAACTAAAAATCCAAATCAATGTAAAACTTTTGAACTTGCCAACTCCTGCTCCAACTCTTCAATTCGCTCAATGTATTCCTTTTCTTTTCTGTGTATTTCTTCCTGCGTTGCCTGCAATTCTTCCATATTCTGTCGCATCTCCTCTTCCTGGGCTCTAAGTTCTTCCGATTGTTGCTGTGATTGTTCCAGCAAATGTTTAGTCCTAAGATTGATCCTATTTGCTGCAACATAGGAAGCCATGGTTTCAGAGAGCTTTTCTATGAATTCTATCTGATGTTGCTCTAATTCATGAAATGAAGCAATTTCAATAATTCCTTCCACTTGTTTATCATGGATTAAAGGAGCAATTAATACCGTTTTTGGTGTGGCATCCCCCAATCCGGAGGTGATATTGATATAATTCGAAGGTACTTCCTTCAAATAAATCATTTCTTTTTCCAGGTAACACTGCCCAATCAAACCCTGACCAATCTCAATTCTTTTACTCAAAAATTTATTTCTGTCATAGGCATAGCAACCCTTTAAATCAATAAATTTTTCACTCCCACTGTAGTTTTCGTCTTCTTCAACCGTATAAATTCCTGCCTGATTGATTTTCATATAATTGACAATGGCGGAGACCAATTCCTGGTAAAATTTTTCATTGATATCACCTCTGAGCAGATTACCGATTTCTGAAGTCCCTTTGGCTATCCAGTTGCGTTTTTCTTCGGCTTTATTTGCTTTTTGATTCTCTTCCAGGGTCTTCTCGAGCTGTATATGTTGTTTTTCCATCTCTTCATTTCT
>JAHEMV010000417.1 GCA_024643455.1 Cytophagales bacterium | reverse complement strand
TGTGTCTGATTATGGCTCCAACCGGATTCATACATCATACCGTTTAGATATGGCGCAGCGAAATCATATGAACCAACGTCGTATCCTGCATTGGCAAAAATTAAAAAATCTTCGCCAATTGCGGTCCGCAACTCACTCAAAAAAGAAATCCATGGTTCAGGCTCATCACGGATATTGTCGTAAAACACACCATCCGCACCGCACTTTTTCAAGGAGATCGTCTGCTGTATAACATTACGCCTATATTCCGGATTATTCCAATCCATGCGGTGTGTTCCAGGCCAAAATTGCTGTCTCTCCCCTCCTTTTCGTAGCCACCAGGGATGGTTCTCCGGCAGCCATTCGTCCGGATATTCATAGAAAAGCATATCTGCTATGATGACTGCATCCGGGTTGATATTCCGTATCTCCCGAATCTTTGCCTTGGCAATTCCAAGGGATTCTTCGGTAAATCCATCAGAGAGTCCAGCAGGTTCGTGGTTCGGTTTCAATCCAAGAGATCCCTGACCCGACATGATCAGGTCATGCTGTGCCAAGCCATCAATTCCCTCTTTTCCCCTTACACCTGCCCAAAGCATGCCAATCCTGGGAAAAGGAGTTTCAGTAAAATCCTGATAGCAGATTCTTAATCCTGTTGCTCTTACCTTAGCAATCTGCGCCCTGGACTCCTTTTTGATCTCCTCTGGTCTGGGGTTATTGGCTTCAAATTCCGCCCTTGTTTCAAAAAGAAAACCATCCTCATTCACAAGGCTTGCCCCCTCCTCTACGGGAAGTATCGGACGGCTGGCTGTATTCGTCAGTGTAGTGTGAATGCCTGCCGAAATCCCCTGGTTTTCTTTATACAAATCTACGACTTCCAAGAAATGGGTTGATCCAGGTAAAATGCTCTCTGACGAAACGATACCTTCCTGATAGGCTTTGATAATGGCCATATTTACATCTTTTGAGATACCCAATTCATCGCCCCGCATGAGAAATCTGATCTCTGAAGGTTGAGTGCATGACAACAGTAACATCATGAAACCAATCATTATGAAAAATGCACTTTTTCGTTTTGTAAAATTCATTTTCATTCCTTTCAATTTAATATTAATTAACCAGACTCAATCGCGGATCTGGAATTTGAACATGAACGAATGGTGCCATTGAATCGAAAATTCAATGTGTTCAAATCTTTTACCCCAAAAATCATTCATATCCAATTATATTTTTAGAAAGACTTTCTGACGATACAAGTAATACAGAAACAACCATTTGATTATTGCAGCCACTGATACAATGGCCAGGTTTTGGCCATTACCAAAGTCAAACCGGCCGACCAGAACATTGGCAATCCCATTGAAATCAATTAACCAGCCAGCCACATAAATCGTTATTGGATTTACACCTACCACCACAAGAAAAAAAGCCCATTTTTTATACCCTTTCACATCGATCAGCCAGTAAAAGACTGCAAGTAGAAATAAACTGATTCCACAGGTTAGCAGGTGAAAGGAAGGCGAAGCTATCTTCTTATTGATCGGAAAATCCAGGTGGACGATCAGGCTAATCAGTATGAATATAATACCGGCATAGAGCAGCCACTTGGCTTTTGTGTCCTCCGACCTGTCAGACATCAGATAATGCCCGGCGAGTGCACCAAAGAGCGCATTGGATATACTGGGAATCAGTGAAATGGAAAAGACATACCGGAAATTGGGAGAGATCAGATTGCTTATCTGATTGCTCAGATAGGTATCCAGGTTGCCTTCCTGACTGAAATTCCCAATACCGTACTCTGGGACAGGCATAAACCGCATCAGCAGCCAGTGACCTGCCAGCAACCCGAAAGCCCAGTAGATCTGGCCTTTTATGCCAGTATTCATCATGATGATGGCAGCAAAAAAATAACTGAAGCCTATGCGGTAAAGGACACTGTAATAACCATACTCCGGATGGGGGCCTCCCGGTGAGCCCCACAAAACTAGCCCAAGGATCATAAGGATAATGGTTCGCCTAGCCACATGTTTAAATAATTCTTTTTTACCTCCTTCACGAGCCATTCTTTTTGTAAAAGAAAAGGGCATAGCGACACCTACAACGAAGATAAACATGGGAAAGACAATATCGTACATTGTAAAGCCCTCCCACTCAGGGTGGTCGCACTGGCCAGCCAGCCACCGGAACAAGGCATTATCAGACACATCCGGCAAAGCCAGAAATACATAAGACAGGCAAACCAGGAAAAACATATCCAATCCCCTAAGTACATCCAACGACATCAACCGATTACTCTTTTTAATTTCCATATCAGTATCTATCTACATGATATAATTAACACATACTTAATAAATATGGCAATTGGTTTAACCTAGTTTCCATAGTCGGCTAATTACTCCATGTTTTATAAATCAGAATAACCAAAAGTCATTACCAATATCAAGAACCTGAGATATTTTTGCTATCAAAAGGTATCTCATGATAAACATATTGCCATTCTCCAATCTATTTATTTACGTGATCATGCACCTCACTAACTACATTGATCCATTCTTTCGGCATCTCCCCTGGAATCAGCCAGTTATCCTCCTGTGTGTAGTACCACACATACTTATCCGTTACCGAAAGGGCATTGATAAGGGTACTGCGCATGATTGAAGGATCCATTGGATAGTTTTGTTTCCACTGTAGATTATAAACTCCAAAAGCAATATTTATATCCTCAGACCAGCTTGATCGGAGCTCCAGTGGAATAAACCACGAATCCGTTTCGGCAGAAGCAATATCATATTTCCTGACCTGATAGGAATATTCGAATTCATTCATGTTGCGGTATTGATACACTTCTCCACCATCGATAACAGTGCCCTGATCCCCTCTACCAAGCATCATTCCGGCAAAAAATGGCCCCAGTAATTCATATTTATCCCAGGAAGCTGCCTGTCCCATTATCACTGCAGGGATTGATGTTTTTGGTTCGGATAAATACGGCCCATGATAATGCATGATCTCAATTTCTGGAAATTCAAGAATCATCGCTTCCATCACTTGTTTTCCTCGGAGTAAGGTCTTGTTTGCATGCTCTTCTAGACTGTAATCCGGATTTTGATAATCCTCACCGTAGTTCACCCATTTCCCATCCTGGTACTCTTCGTTATCGTATACAATCCCCTTTAATCCATAATCTCGTGCTGCTTTTGCCATATATGCAAAATTCCTTGATGTAATTTCCCAAACCTCATCATCCCAGAGATCACCAGGAAAATCTATAAACACATACAGAAAATTGTGATGGAATGTGTTGAATAAATTATGTATTGGAGAAAGCTTATTATAGATATCTTCGTAACCAATTGAATCTCCTTTCATCACAAGCCAACTATAGGGAATTAAATGGATAAACATCCCGTCAAAAGGCATAGACTCAATATGATTGATATTGACCCGGATACTTTCCGGAGTATTTGAAGCATCCGGCTGCTGTGCAAGTAATAGAAATGGTCTCCCATGTGGGTTTTCAAATTTCGGTAATGGCTCAACACCATCCTCCGAGTTAGCACAACCGGATACATGAATAATCATATACAGAAGTACAAGCATAAATATAAGTCGTTTTATGTATGCAAAGGCAGCATTTCCGGATAAGGGGTAAAATCCAACTATTTTTATAAAAAGGAACATTTTTCGTAGCATATCTCAGTTGATCAATCGATTCAATTCTTCTATCGCCTCCGCAATTTTTTCTCTGGTTTCGAAAAAACGTAAAGGTTCACCTGGATACCTGATGGTGTTTTCCTGAGTCATGGTAAGGTCTTCCGGGTATTTAACAAGCAAATATTCTTCAACCTTTAGCAACTGCCTGAAGGGACGAAGATCAATATTTGCCTTATTTTTTTCGCACTGATCAATCAACGTTCTTAAGCGATACAGATATTCATAATCATCCATACCATCGCGAAAGATCTCCAAACGCATGGAAGGTATGCAAACTCCATTTGGCCCGGGATACACAAGTTGTCCTTCCCCATGAAAATCCATATATGTTCGGGAATCCCACCTTTTATTAGGCCATTTTTCATCCATGGGTTTTCCCTTTTGCGTATTCCTCCAGAAGTAATTCGTACTCCAATGCTCAAAAGCATCTATGCCAAACATCCAGCTATGCCATGCAATGGTACGTTGGTAAATGGCTGGACTTTCGATATAAAAATTTGGCGCATTCGACCTGGCGAGCGTACAGAAATAGGACCATATCTCAGTTCCATTGGCTTGTGATTCGGGTGATTCAATCAAGGGACATGGCGACCAAACATCAATCAGATCAACCAATCCATATTTTTTTGACTCCGGTTTCCAGAAATCAAATTCCTTATGACCAAAAGCAAATAGTTGAAGCTGCAAATCCGGATCCATGGCTTTCAAATCTTTAGCGCGTTGTATTACTGCTGGCAAACGTACAATTGTTGGCTCATCCCAAACCTCTACCACTCCCTTATCCAGCCAACCTTTTCCTCTTAAAAATTTTGCGTATTCATGAATAAAATGATAGACTTCCTTCTCCTCTTCCGGTGTATAAAATCCTTTTCGCATTTGTATAATGCTGTAACGATTAAGTCCTCGTTCCATGCAGAATTCCAGCACTCTTTCCACATTACTGAAATCAAATTTTCCATTGGCATCGGGCTTTTGATCCAGATAACTAATCCCTGCAAACCCAGGGCTAAATCTATTTTTCAACAACACTTTACAAAAATTCAGGTACCATTCGATCGGAATCTTGTCAACATTATAGAAATCATTTAATAATTCGATGTTATCCCAGGTGTGCGTTTTTAAGCTTGATTCGACCGGGATTTCAAAATCCCATACCTTTAAATCAATCGAAATTGTATCGCTGTGTGACTCATTGGCTGTTATGATTATTGAACCGGTATACTTACCCGCCGGTGTTCCGCTGGGCACATACACAGTTATCCAAAAAGGACGGCTAATTTCAGCACCATCAATACTTAGAGGAGCATTAA
>JAHEMV010000416.1 GCA_024643455.1 Cytophagales bacterium | reverse complement strand
TCCAAAATAGTGACAAAGCCTGAATTATCTGTTTGGTTGAGATACCTGAGTCTGGACCAGCACACTCCTGCATAAATATTTTCATCATCAATCACCGCACGGCAGACATAGGCTCCAGGCAAAAACATCGTACTGATGTACTGTCCGTCTAAGGTAAATCGCTTGAAGGAATTGTGTCCCCGCGACGTGCAAATTAAGGTCGGATTGCTCTTATCCCGGGTATCTATACATACACCATGGGCTGTATCAAACTGATCATCGGCACTTCCTCTTCCTCCCCAATGGCGGATATACTTACCGTTAGCGTCGTATTGGATTATGTATTGTGAACCATACCCATCCGCAACATAGATATCCCCGTTTGGTCCGATAGCGGTCTCGGTTGGTTTGAATGGATCTTCTTTTTGATAAATGCCTATTTCACTTGGGTGATTAATCGTCAACAGCGTTTTACCATCAATGGTCGTTTTAAATACCTGCCCCAAGCTGGGATCACAGATAAAAAGAAACTCCTCTCCTCCTGCATTCCAGAATGTCAGTCCGTGGCCGCCAGGATATTCATGCCCCCAGGAATTCAGTAATTTGCCTGATTTATCGTAAACAATAATATTATTCTTCGTTTCATCGGTCACCATAATCAAGCGGCCTTTTTTATCCATCACCATCTCATGGCAATTGTTAACCGGTGTGTTTTCCGGATTTAGGTTTCCCCAGGATGCATCCACTTTATAAGTAAAATCTCCATGACCGATAATTTGATTGGTTTGCCTTGTTTTTCCTTTTAAAATAGTAAATGGTGAAAAAACTACAGCTGCAGTGGATAATATAGCAGTCGATTTGACAAATGTTCTGCGTGATGGCTCAAAGCGATTTTTCATCTGGTAGTAAATTATTGGTTCTAAATTGAATTCGGATCGAAAATATAAAACAAATAATTCAGGTGTAAAAGAAAAGGGATGGCCTTCCGAGACATTTTAAGGATTATCGATTAATTTCAAATCAAAAAAAGTATTTTACAAAATGAAAAAACTGAAACTACCTTTTCTTTCACCAAAAGCATTTTCAAATTCTGCCAAGTCAATCATCGAACATCTAAAACCTTCGGTTCACAAGATTGGAGCTCCTCCGGGTACCCTGACCTATACCGGTAAAAACAAATTGGCGACTCAGATCAGATTGTTTCAGTTTAACAAAGATGAGGTGCTACTGGATAAAATAACCAGCACCAAAGAACTGGAAGATAAAATATCGGATAAGCACATCAGCTGGATCGATGTTGTTGGTTTTGACAACATCAAACTATACGATGAGCTCGGATCTTACCTGGGGATAGATCAGCTCACACTGGAAGATATGCTCAACATCAGCCAGCTCCCAAAAATTGAAGAACATGAGGATTACCTCTTTATCACGTTGAAAGTCGTGGATCTGATCAAGGAAGAAAATATGTTCAGCTTTACGCATTACAACCTCATTGTAAAAGAAAACATGCTCATTACGTTTTCGGAGAAGGCAAATCCTATTTTTCATAACATTGAAGAACGATTGCAAAACCATTCGAGCCCAATTCGCGATTCTTCTATCGATTACCTGAGCTATCGCATTGTAGACACTATAGTAGACCATTACTATTCTGCCCTGGATTGGTTTACCGATATTTTGTCAGAATTGGAAACTGAACTCATTGACAATCCATCGAAAAAACATATCAATTCCATCCTTACATTCAAAAAACAATGGATGGTGTTGCGAAAGACAATCATTCCCTTTAAAGAAGCAGTGAGGCGATTGCTGAAAACGGAAACGGAATTTATAAAAAGAGCAGGAGAAAATTTCATCGTCGACCTGCTCGATCATCTTCAGAGTATAGAAGAGACGATGGTGATTTTGAGAGAAACACTAAACAACCTGATGGATCTTTATAATTCAACCGTTAGCAATAAAATGAACGAGGTGATGAAAATGCTCACCCTGGTTTCTACTATTTTTATTCCGCTCACTTTTATCGCTGGAATCTACGGGATGAATTTTCAACATATGCCGGAACTCGGTATGGAGAATGGATATTTTTATGTGTTGGGGGTAATGGGCGTTATCGGCCTGTTTATGTTCGTTTATATGAAGCTTAATAAATGGTTGTGACGGAATACTTTTTAAATTCAAATTTAAACCCATCTTCCTTCATCCATATTTTTTATAGTTGTTGATGCTCAGAGATTACTTCGTGGATCCTCGTAATGACGGATTAATAGAATACCTTCGTCATTGCGATGACAACCCAAGACGAAGAAGCAATCTTTGTCACTAACACTGATTTTGTGGTATCATCTAAATTAATTTAGATTAAACACGTCTAACACTAGAGCTCCAAAAAATGCATTATTCTATTTTTTTCCTTGTCAAATGTGAATTCAGCATATGCTTTGATGGCTTCCAATTGCTCTTTTTCATGGACATCGATTCTCAATTTACCATTTTTCAAGACGGAAGGCGCCTCCTCAGCTTTGTAGTATGGATTGATCCTTAAATATCGTTGCTCGTCGAGCATTTCAGCAAGTAAATATTGCGAATATACCATATTGGTATCAATCACCAGGTTTACCAAATGTCCCATCCATTTGATCAATCCCCATTGACCATCTTTTATCTTATCCTTCGCAACAAACGAACCCCCATCCATTCCGCAACCGATAGAAAACAATCTGATATCCATTGGGTCTGCGGAGAGACCAAGTTGATTATCTGGCAGCAAACTCTCATCCGAATAGGTTTTTTTGGTATTTAAGCAAAATGATAATCCAATGAGCCCTGGGTCGTTGGCATAGTTGCCTCCTTCTCCATAGTGCTGATATAGGGGTAGATTTACCGCGGCTGCCGACGTCCTCATTGCCACATCTACCAATCGCTCACTTTGTTGTGTTGCATTGATGGAATTGAAAATAACTATTTTAAACGATGGTGCTTCATTTGTGGCCAGGGTCGGACTCATATCCAGGCTGGCGATCAGAAAAATAGGCTTATTCCCATAACGATTATGAACATCAGAAAGCGTGGTAGATACACCAAATTTCTCTTCCAGCAACTGCTTTAAATTTTTATTTGGATACTTTGGGGCGAAAAGATTGACTGGATTCCATATCCGCCTGAATCTGCTTTGGGGTAAAATATAGGAAGCTTGATTGAGATAAATATCAATGATTTCAAATGTGCTTAATCCAGCAGCCAAAGCAGCAGCTATAATTCCTCCGGTCGCTGATCCAACTATCACATCAAACAAATCGGTCACTGATTTGCCTGTTTCATTTTCAAGACAATGCAGTAGCGTTGAAGGCATTAAACCGCGTGTTCCGCCACCATCAATCGAAAGTACTTTTATCTTTTTCCCCATAATTATATCAGCCCCATTTTTACTACAAAGTCATTAAGAAATGTTCCTTTCGGATCGAGTTTTTTGCGCACATCCGACCATAACTTCCAATCCTTAAATTGCGACTTCACAAAATCATTTCGTTCATAAAGCTTATTATTTACTTTCCCCCAATGCGGTACCCCACCCAGGGAAATCATCATCTCCTGGTAACGTTCCAATATTTCAAAATCTCCAATGGTATTATGAAGAAGCGGCACATCGATATACATAGTCTTTCGCTTATAAGCAGAGGAAAGAAAAGCTTTGGAAGGTGGAACAAACCGTACGGGAACATGTGCGGTCTGGTACAACTTCCCATTTTCTGCATTGGTATCGGCTTGTGCAAAAATATGCTCCAATACCTCAACGATCTTTGCTCCGCCAGCATCAAAGGCAAATTCTGAACTGATCCCATGCCGGATTACGGCCAATCCGCTTTGGTAAAGTACCTGAAAGCTTTTGCCAAAAAACGAAATGTCTTTGGTCGCATTTAAAGCGCGATTGATCGTTTTTCCGGCATTTACAGGATTCCGGTTCATCTGACGAATGGTACTTTCGATCAGGTATTCGATGTTGCCGAAAATATCAGATATGATATTCCTCCGCAGTGCGAAAAATCCTTTGGGTTTTTCAGCTTCACTTACAATCCGCTGCTCAACGATGGCACAGGTATGAACCCCTTTGACCGGATAGGGATTTACCCTAAAAGCAACAAAATCAGTATTTTCAACTAAATCCATAAATTTCCCATTCAACAGGTCTTCCCGAAGTTCCTTCCAGGGTCTTATATATCGTTTTTCCTTTAGCCAAAAAGAAGGTTTCATTTCCATAGTGATTTCATAAAGAATCCCCATAGCACCGAAACTCAAAACAGTACTATGAAATATCGTGTCATCCTGAATCAATTTGAGTGATGATTGTTGCTGATGGGCTGCAGGATCGGTCATCCCATCGGTCGGTTCAATTTGTAAAAGTTCACCTCCTGTACCAACCAGTTTCATTGAACGCACCATGTCCGGGAATGCCGGCTGATGCATACCCGTTCCATGCGTGCCGGTCAGCAAAGCTCCTGATACAGTTTGAAAATCAACAGCGCCCATATTCGGTAAAGCCAATCCCAGCGCATCCAGTTTTTCATTTAAAACCTTCAGAATAATTCCTGCCTCAATGGAAACCAGATGTTTTTGCCTGTGATTTTCCTTAAGAGCTGATTTCGGCGTTAAAGTCACATTGCCCATTTTTTTCATGGATAAAAGGTAATCTTTGCCTGCTGCAGCTTCAGAAAATGAATGCCCCGAACCAACAGCCTTGACTCGAAGTCCTCTTTGTTCTGCATCATGGACAATATCAGCGATATCTTTGGCATTGGCGGGGTAAAAAAAACGGAGCGGTGTCACCTGTACATTGCTCGTGGCGTTATGCCAGGTATAGCGTTCTTTAGAAATAGATTTTAGTCTTTGTTCCATGGTTGATATATTGTTCAGGTTGAAGGTTATGAAAGCCTGATTTCAGGATGCTTTCGTATTGAAAGCCATTCATTGAAAA
Organism: Cytophagales bacterium; assembly: GCA_024643455.1. Taxonomy (GTDB): domain Bacteria; phylum Bacteroidota; class Bacteroidia; order Cytophagales; family Cyclobacteriaceae; genus JAAUQL01. Next base: position 51 of record JAHEMV010000416.1, on the reverse strand, counting down.
GTGCATGACAAAGGTGAATTATGATTACTGGCCAAATGCTTTGTGTATCGA
>JAHEMV010000030.1 GCA_024643455.1 Cytophagales bacterium | reverse complement strand
ACTTCTCCAGCCAAACGGGCTGCAGCTACAGCAACCAGGATGGCTAAAGAAATTGCATTTCAAAAAAAAAATATTTTAAAAGAGCCAAGGTTTTATGAGGCCTCAATAAATGATTTTTTAGATGTAATAAAAGGTATTGGGAATGAAGTCAATACATTAATGATTTTCAGCCATAATCCGGGACTCACATCACTTACCAATTATCTTTCTAATGCTGGTATTTATAATATACCTACTTGTGGCGTTGCTGAAATAGAGTTTAATATATCATCATGGAGTGAAATCGGGAAAAATACCGGAAAAATTGTTTGGTTTGATTATCCTAAAAAGGATTCTAAAGGGCTATAAGCTGATTTTTTTCTATTTGTTTTTAGTTTGCCTTGATGATTATTTAAATAAATGAGTTCATTTTTATGGATTAGGTTCGATTTTTGTTTTATTAAAAATCAATCAAAACAAATGGATAAATCAAGCTTTAATCCTGTATTTTTGTATTTCAATTTGTAGAGTTGGAAATAATTTAACTTACTTTCGTTTTGGTGTCATTAGAATAAATTTGTCGAGTTTGTTATGAAGAAACACATTCTTTTCTTGTTATTATTATTTAGTATTAGCAATACTATTTTGGCTTTTTCCACCATCTCACTAGATTCCATTGGTTTAACAACAAAAAACGAAAACAAGTTTGTTATTCATGAAGTAGAAGCAGGAGAAACTCTTTTTGGTTTATCAAGGAGATATGGAGTGGATACTGAAGCAATCAAAAACGCTAATAGTGAGTCCGTTTCAAGCTTGGCAATTGGGCAGAAAGTCCTTATCCCTGTTGTGACTAATGAAATTACATCCTTGGATGATTATCATGTAGTAAAGCCATCAGAAACGTTATTTTCGTTATCAAGACAATATGATGTTACTGTTGATGATTTGGTAAAATGGAATAATTTGTCAAATAATAGCATTTCAATAGGAGAGAGATTGAAAGTTGGGAATGCAAATTCCGAAAATCCACCAGTAACATCATCCGGAAAAACACCAATAAAAGCCACCAAAACACATACTGTACAGGCATCACAAACGCTTTATTCCATTTCCAAAATGTATGATATTTCTACTGACCAGTTAAGATCATGGAATAATTTGAAATCCGATGGGCTCAAAATTGGGCAAGTTTTGATTGTTTCATCTCAAACAACAACAAAGCCTGATTCTAATTCCTCGATGTTACCACCAGCACGTGTGGAAGAAAAAAAAGAGATAAAAAATGAACGCCAGGAAGTTCAAGAAACCATTAAAACTCCATTATCAATTGAATCGTCTACTAAAACAATAAATACCAGAACCATAGAAGGAGATACTCCGGCAGAAAAAATAACTCAAAAGGGATTTGCTGAGGTAATTGAAAATACAACAGAGACTAAAAAATATCTTGCACTCCATCGAGATGCTCCAACTGGAACAATTATGCAGGTACGCAATGAAATGAATAACCAAAGTGTATTTGTTCGTATAGTTGGTACAATTCCAGCCACTGGAGACAATTCAAAAGTAATGCTTAAAATCTCTAAAAAAGCTTATGACCGGCTTGGAGCTGTGGATAGCCGATTTCCAGTAGAGATTTCTTACATTCCATAACTCGGGTTGTTTTGGAGTTTGACCAATTGTTTGATTTGCTGGAGCGAAATTATATAAAATATAATTCAATTTCATTTATTGAATCTGACCCAATTTGCGTACCACACCGGTTTTCCAAGCTTCAGGACATTGAAATTGCTGGTTTTTTTTCTGCTACTTTAGCATGGGGACTGCGAAAAACCATCATTAAAAAAAGTATGGAATTAATGGCATTATTTGATTATTCGCCATATGATTTCATTATAAATCATACAGAACAGGATTTAAAATCCTTGAAAGGGTTTAAGCATCGAACATTCAATTACACGGACCTTTTATATTTCATCCATTTTTTCAATCAATTTTATGCTATCAATGAATCACTTGAGTCTATTTTTATCCCTAAGGAAAAAGGTGCCGCGAGTATTAAGTCTGGAATCATTGATTTTTATAAACTTTTTATTAGTGATGAATATTTTCCAACTCGTACAGGAAAGCATGTAGCCAGTCCATCAAAAAAATCAGCATGTAAACGGATCAATATGTTTTTGAGATGGATGGTGCGTAAGGATAGTATGGGGGTAGATTTTGGATTGTGGGGGCGTATAAAGCCAAGTCAATTGATTTGTCCATGTGATGTCCATGTGGAGCGAGAGGCAAGAAAATTAAACCTGATTAGCCGTAAGCAGGTAAATTGGGACATGGCAGAAGAACTAACTAATAATCTGAAAAAATTTGATTCATCTGATCCTGTAAAATATGATTTTGCATTGTTTGGTATGGGACTTGATAATTAGTTAAAAGTTATCAGAATAGATCAAACTCCCCACGTCGATGGATTTTCACGCCATTTTTTCAAATTTGAAATTTGCTCTTGATTCACATATTTTAATTTGAGCGCTTCTTCGATTAATTCTCCATAATTACTTAATGAGATCAATCTAACTTTTTCTTTCTCAAAATTAGCTTTTGCGATTGGGAAGCCATATGTGAAAACGGACACCATACCCAATACTAAAAATCCACTTGATTTCAATGCTTCTACTGCCTTTAATGAACTGCCGCCTGTTGAAACAAGATCCTCAATGACAACTACTTTTTGTCCAGGTGTTATTTTGCCTTCAATCATGTTTTCCATTCCATGATCTTTAGGTTTGGATCTAATGTAAATAAATGGAACTTCAAGTATATCCGCGACAAGAGCGCCCTGAGGTATTCCAGCTGTGGCAACACCAGCAATTGCTTCAACGCCTTTAAATTCAAGTTGGATGGTTTGAACCAGTTGTTGCTTAATAAAGGTTCGTACCTCCGGATAGGATAAAGAAAGTCTATTATCACAATATATTGGCGATCTCCATCCTGAAGCCCAGGTAAAAGGGTTTTCGACGTTTAATTTGATGGCATTGATTTCCAATAATTTATTAGCCACTAGCCTTGCAGTATCACTCATTTCCAAACTAATTTTTAATTTCGTTGCACAAAAATATAAAATATGATATCCAAACCCGAATAATTTTATTTCTTGCAAATATTTTTAGAATGCGCATGAAGATTTTTATCAAGAATATTCCAGTTGTTATTATTTCTAATCATGATTTTATCAAAACCTCCAATTATGATAATATTTATCAAGGAGATCTTAATAGTTTAAATTTCGGGCAACTTTCTGGAGAAGCATTGATAAAAAATGCAAATGTCAATGTAATAGATAAATTCCTTGTTTTTCTTAAGCAAAACAGTGTCAAAAAATTACAAGAGATCACTTTTACTGTTGATGATTATGATGCTGTAATCAATAATATTATTAAAGATTACACGATTATTAAGGCTGCTGGCGGACTTATTTTCAAGGAGGGAGAAGTATTAATGATATCCCGTTTGAAAAAATGGGATTTGCCCAAAGGAAAGCTGGATAAAGGAGAGAAACCAAAGAAGGCTGCTATCAGGGAAGTAGAAGAAGAATGCAATATAAAGGTCGCACTTGGCAAAAAAATATGCCATACCTGGCATACATATAAGCAAAATGGGCGTAGGATTCTAAAAAAGACCTATTGGTTTAAAATGTATTGTACAGACGATTCTAAAATGAAACCTCAATTGGAAGAAAATATTGAGGATATAAAATGGATGAACGAAGTCGAACTTAAAGAGGCTTTGTACAACACATATCCATCCATAAGAGATGTGTTCAGACATTATTACTTGATGGACTAGAGGGTATAAGGGATATATTTGCTTACATCTCCACCATAATTGTGAACTTCTCTGATGATGGTTGAGCTAATAAATGCAAATTTTGGCGAAGTAATGAGGAAAACAGTCTCCAAGCCGTTATAAAGATCTTTATTTACCATGGCGATGCTATTTTCGTATTCAAAATCCGTTGTATTGCGCAAGCCTCTCAATAGATACTGTGCTCCATGATTATTGGCATAAGTGGCAGTTAGTTCTGAATACTTATCCACCCTGATATTATCGTATCCGACGAAGCAAGAATTAATTTTTTCTAGCATCATATCTAAATCGAAATAGCGTTTTTTTTGCGAATTGAATCCAATGGCAATGATTATTTCATCAAATATCTTGAGGCCGCGAAGTACAATGTCTTCATGCCCTTTAGTGAACGGATCGAAAGAACCAGGGAATAATGCAACCTTTTTCATGGATAATAATTATATTCTTAATGTTTCTGTTGAAAACAAATCGAAATATTGATGTTCCATCACCTCGTCAAATACATAGCCGAAATTTAAGTTTTTTGGCCGATTACCATGAATTATCTTGGGCATTGTCTTTTTGAGTTCATTAAAATGAGGCGTGTTTTTGCCCAGATATCCATATAAACTTATTTTATCTGTTTCAAGATCAAAATGAAGTTCCTTGGCGACCATTTTAATGTATTTGATGTAATCATCAAATTTTTTTATTACGTACTGATTATAAAATACCAATTTTTTATCCTGGGCAATGAGAATATGCAACCCGAACCGATCAAGATAAATAATGATATTTTTTTCTCCTTTAACATTCATAGAGATTAAGCCATTAATTAAGGAGCTACTCTGATGCATGTAATTTACTCGTCGATCTGGATAAACTTTTGAGATTAGTTGTACAATTGATTTCTGCACTGGGAAAACATTGACAAAATCCAGCGTTTTGTGATAGGTAAGCATCAACTCATCTTGCATTGGATCAAATGAAGCATTTATACCCAGATATGAGGAAATTTTATCCTCTTCAAACAAGTGCTTAGGAATGAATGAAAACGATTTGTTTTTAATAATAAGGTTAATTTTTTTCCAAAAATTTGCTAACAGTAGATGATGATCATCAAAGATAAATTTGATCACATCAAATTTATCTTTTTCTTCTATTGTTGGATCAAACACATAGTCTTCAAGCAGGATGCAATGATTCGTTTCAGAATCAGTAATTAAGATTTGAAAGTCTCTTGACCCTATAAACAACGATAGGCTGTAAATTTCCAGCCTATCAATTTCAAATTTGGGGTCTTTAATTTTTTTAAGCAGTCTGAACGACTTTTGACCTATATTATCCAAAATGTTATTCCCAGTTTCCAGCCACGGATACTTCTGTCCTTGACCCAACTTTTAGAGCGTTTTCATTTTTATTTTTTCTTCGCATAGGATTTACTGGTTGTGTGTCTTTAGCTTCAAACACATCTACTATTACATTTCCTTTAGTAACTTTACCAGCAAATAAATCAAATTTTTGATTATTCTTTGATTCTGGAAGAAATGGTAATGTTGCAATATTAGCGATACGATTAAACGATAATTTTGCGATAGTTTGTTTTGCAGTTACCTGCTGTCCTTCTTTTACGTTGATTTTTTCTACAGTAGCATTATAAGGAGCTCTTAAGTTAACACTTTTGCCTTTGTTGCTTATAATAGTTGCAACAACCTCTCCTTTTTTAATTGTACTTCCTTCAGTCATTTTTATGTCCTGAATAGTACCATCTGCTAAATTTGGCAATGGTTCACGAACAACAAATACTGAATCTTTTACAGGTACTTTTCCTATTGTGTCAATTACTATAGTAACTTCTTCCGCACCATAAGCCAGGATTTTTATATTTTCAGTTCGCTGCGTGATATAAATACTCCCAGTGTCAATAAAACTCAACAAAGTATCAAAGCTACCAGTGAATTTTCCGTTGGTACCTAAATAGGCATTTTCGGCATCACGGATCATTTTTAATTTGTTAATGACCAATTGTTCTTGTCTGTCAATGCGCTTATCTTCATCAACTTTAAATTTGATGTTTTTCACTAATACAACTGATAAGCCAATTGCGACAACAAAGAAAAATATAGATAGTACTCTTGTTATGACCATAGTGGTAAAAATTTTTTTGCAATTATAATTATTTTATGCTTTAAAATGCAATTTAAACAAAGCTATTTCATTTCATATTTATATTTTTTCAGCGATATAAATTTAAAAATTTTATGGAATTAATTTTTTAAAGTCTCATTCTAAATTAAAAATACGTATCTCTTTATTCAGCTGAAAGAAAATAACCTTTTAAATCCTCTAATTCCTCCAATCGATTATTGTTAAACATTTGATGTAAAGATCCTTTTTCAAAATTCATTAACTGAAAAATGGGAATAAATTTTACATCCTTTATAATTTGTTCTTCATTCCCCATTTCAGGATCAAAACCTACTTTTACATGTCCTCCAACTCGCTTGACCTTAAATACTAATTCAATTGCATGTAAAGGTGGTTGTAAATATTCATGAACAAAAAGAAATTTTTCTATTTCTATTTCTAAACCGGTTTCCTCCAGAAACTCTCTTTTTAAGTTTACTTCTGAGGAAAATCCGAAATCCATTCCTCCTCCAGGAGGAGCCCAAAAATCACCATTTCGATTCAGTGATTTATGGTTAATTAGTAATATTGCCTTTTGCTCTATACATATCCCACAAACCCTTATCCTAAGCCTATTTCCAAATTTTTCAATGATTCTTTTTTGAATTTCTTCCATCAATTTGTAATCACATAATTCAAACTAATATTAAAAGTAACAGATAAAGCCAGAAAAATAATTTGTTGAACTAACTTTGATGAAGTTTATGTAGTCTCAAAGTTTCAAATCAACGTACTTGTCTTGCCTGCTATTTCCAGTATAATTCGTTCAAAGTTCCCTTACGAGCCAACCAATGGACAAACCAGGTTTTTTGCCATCCTCGACGACATGGTTGGGAAAGCTGGCGAACAAAAAGATACCTTGGTGTTGCGCGGTTATGCTGGTACTGGAAAGACAACAGTAATAGGAACCCTTGTCAATGTATTACCTCTATTTAATTTAAAATTTGCTTTGCTCGCGCCGACCGGGAGGGCAGCAAAGGTGATTTCGGCATACGCTGGCAAAAAAGCCTTCACAATTCATAAAATGATTTATCGCCAGGTTGCTGATCCAAAAACTGGTGAATTGCGATTTGTTAAGCAAAAAAATTATTTTAAAAAGACAGTATTTATTGTAGATGAAGCTTCTTTGATTTCCGATGAGAGTGGATTTATGAATAATGGATTACTAAGTGATCTTGTCGCTTATATCTTTGAACACAATTCCAATAAGTTGATATTGGTTGGTGATAATGCTCAATTGCCACCTGTTGGAATTGGGAAAAGTCCGGCATTGGAATTATCTTATCTAAAACAACATTTTGGTCTCGATGCAATCGAAGTGGAGTTGAGTGAAGTACTAAGGCAAGAACAGGAATCGGGGATTTTATTCAATGCCACTCAATTACGTGAAGCTGTTTTCGACGAAAAAAAGGAAGTTTTTTTTGAGACACGAACTTATTCCGACATTTTTAAAATGACTAATGAAAAGTTGGAAGAAGGCATTCGATATGCTTTTGACAAATTTGGAATGGAAAATACGGCAATTATTTGTCGCTCCAACTGGCAGGCAGTCCGGTATAATGAATACATCCGCAGAATGATTTTATTTAAGGAAGATGAAATCGAAGCAGGTGATATGATCATGGTTGTCAAAAATAATTATTTTGTTGTGGAGCCTGATTCACCGGCTGGTTTTATTGCCAATGGAGAATTTGCAGAAGTTCGAAAAATATTTTCTTTTGAGGACGCATATGGTTTTCGTTTTGCAGAAGTAGAGTTACAGCTAATTGATTATCCCGAAATGAAACCCTTTCAGGCAAAGGTAATTTTGGATACGTTGCACAGCAATACGCCATCTTTGACCGCTGAGGAAAACAATAAACTTTATCATCAAATTCTTGAAAAGTATAAGAATATAGAAACCAAGATTAAATTTAAAGAAGCAATACAATCTGACGAATACCTCAATGCATTGCAGATCAAATTTGCATATGCCCTGACCTGCCACAAATCTCAGGGAGGGCAATGGAAAGCCGTATTTGTAGATCATGGCACCAGAAAAGAGCCTGGTGAGGGTCGAGATCATATCCGATGGTTATACACTGCAATCACACGAGCTGAAAAAGAAGTCTTTCTGATTAATTTTGATCCACAATATTTTATCAAATCATAAATGAATTTTAATTTTATTCGTTTGAATTGGTATACAAACAACCTATGAGAAAATATCAAAAAAAGATAGCCCGAACGTTTTGCTTTATATTGGTGATATTTTGGTCAAATATCCAGGCACAGAAAGTTAATGAACCGGACACCACCGATTTCGCACAATTTGATTTTGAATTAACCGAATATGATTTTGGCGATGTAAACCAGGGAGAAACAGTTGAACATTTCTTTGATTTTAAAAATAGCGGGAATATTCCCTTGATTATTCAAAATGTATTGACCACTTGTGGATGTACTGCACCAGAATGGCCCAAGCAACCCATACAAGCTGGAGAATCAGGCCAGATAAAAATAGCATTTGACTCCTCATCTAAAATTGGACGCCAGAACAAAGTGATCACCATTCGATCCAATGCACATGAAGGAGATTTCAGGCTTAGAATTTCAGCAATGGTTTTGCCACCTAAAAAGCATAATTGATCTACATGGATTTTACCAATCCAAGCATAAGAAATACCCAACCAGCAATCAGAAACAATCCGCCTATGGGAGTGATCATTCCAAATTTTGTGATCCCGGAAAGACAAAGTAAATAAAGAGAACCTGAGAAAATAAATACACCAATAATAAATGAATATCCAGCATATTGAAAAAATTGATGCTTCAACTGAAACATCAATATGCCCAGCAATAGCAACGCTAAAGCATGGTAAAATTGGTATTTAACAGCCGTTTCGAATGTCTCTGTCCTGCCTGTGGACATAAGAAGGTTTTTTAATGCGTGAGCACCAAAAGCGCCAATTGCTACGGCAAGCCCACCGAAAATAGTTCCAGTAACGAGAATTACTTTTTGCATAAATATTAATTTAAATAGATCCTAGGTCCAAAAAGTTTGCTTCCAACGCGTATCATTGTACTTCCTTCTTCAATGGCGATTTCATAATCATCACTCATTCCCATCGAAAGTTCCTGCATTTTTACATTTTCTTTGAAAATATTTTTATTTATCCGGTCAAAAATATTTTTCAGGTTTCGGAATTCTGATCGGATCTGATCTTTATTATCAGTATAAGTAGCCATTCCCATAAGTCCGATGATGTGAATATGATGTAAATTTTTAATCAGAGCATTGCTCAACATTTCCATTAACTCTTTTTCATCAAATCCAAACTTGTGTTCCTCCATTGCAATGTGAACTTGCAATAAACAAGGGATAACCCGATCATTTTTTTCTGCTTGTTTATCAATTTCTTCCAATAATTTCAAACTATCGACGGCATGGATCAGATGGATAAATGGAGCTATATATTTTACCTTATTGGTTTGTAAATGGCCGATCATGTGCCATTGGATATCTTCAGGAAGTTTTCCCGGCTTTTCCCTTAACTCCTGAACTTTATTTTCGCCAAAAATACGCTGTCCTGCCTTGTAAGCCTCCCGGATATCCTCAACAGGCTTTGTTTTACTTACTGCGACAAGTTTGCAATTTGTTGTGGCAAGTAGATTATTAAATTCAACAATATTATCCTGAATATTCATCTTTTGATTTTGCAATATGAAAAAGGAAATTGTAATCTGATACAAAAATAAAGTCCTTTATTCAGAACAAGGATAAAAACCAGGAAAAGTTTAGCCAGTTTTATTAAGAACAGATCTTATATTCATTTATGATCTCAATATTTTTGAAGTTTTTATTTCAAATTCACGGGGCTTTATTTTTTTTGTAATTTTGCCGAAAAATTAAACAATATATTTTATGAATGAGCAAAGCAAGAAATTTTTATATACCTATTTAAATAGTGATTCACCAACCGGATATGAGGTTGAAGGGCAAAAAATATGGTTGGAATACATCAAACCATTTACAGACGCCTATTTTACCGATACCTATGGATCTGCTGTTGCAGTTATAAATCCCGAAGCGGAATATAAGGTCGTTATCGAAGCGCATTGCGATGAAATATCCTGGTTTGTCAATTATATCTCCAAGGAAGGATACATTCATGTAATCCGTAATGGCGGATCCGACTACGTAATAGCACCATCAAAACGGGCTAAAATCCATGGAGAAAATGGTATGATCTCAGCTGTTTTTGGCTGGCCTGCCATTCATGTTCGTGAGAAGCGGGAAGAAGGAGGAAAAATGGATGTCGAAACTGTAGTATTGGATTGTGGTGCCGGATCCGATGAAGAAGCAAAGAAAATGGGAGTGGAGATTGGTTCGGTCGTGACTTTTGATGATCAATTGATGGAGTTGAATGATAAATTCCTGGTTGGTCGAGCGCTGGACAATCGCATCGGAGGATTTATGATTGCTGAGGTAGCACGAATGATCAAGGAGAATAACATTAAATTACCATTTGGATTATACGTAACCAACGCAGTACAGGAAGAGATCGGTTTACGTGGTGCGGAAATGATTGCGCATCGCATCAAACCAAATCTGGCTATCATTACCGATGTTTGCCACGATACTACCGCACCAGGATACAATAAAATAAAGCAAGGTGATCAAAGAGCTGGAAAAGGTCCTGTGCTTTCATTTGCTCCTGCAATACACAATAATGTGCTTAAGATGCTTTTTGAAGTAGCTAAGAAAAATGAAATTGCCTATCAGCGATCGGCCCTTTCACGAGCTTCAGGAACAGATACAGATGCTTTTGCTTATAGCAATGAAGGTGTAGCATCAGCACTAATTTCATTACCGCTTAAGTACATGCACACAACAGTTGAGATGGCGGATCTGTCAGATATTGAGAATGTCATTAAGTTGATGTATGAGTTTATAATTCAACTGGAATCGGGACACGATTTTAGGTATATCAAATAAAAATTCACATAAATTTAAATAACGCTTAGTTTATAATAGGAAAAGAAAAAACGCCTGGCTGAAGTCAGGCGTTTTTTCTTTTCCAGTCAAAAAGAGTGGGGAATTATTTCAGTTCATTTATTTCAAGTTCGAAACCTGCCATTTTCATATGATTCCAAAAACTAGGGTAAGATTTATCCACAACGGTTGGATTTTGAATTTCGATTTCAATAAGTGTAGCCAAAGGCGCGAAAGCCATGGCCATTCTATGGTCATCATAAGTGTCTATGGATATTTTGGCATTTTTTAATTCTTTATTTAAGGCAGGGCTGAGTGTCCATTTTCCATTCTTTTCATTTAGGCTTGCGCCAATTTTAGCCAATTCATTTTGAAGGGCAAGGATTCGGTCCGTTTCTTTGATTCGCAAACTTTCCAGTCCGGTAAATTCTGCATGGATACCCTTCGCGGCACAAACTACTGCAACAGTCTGGGCCAAATCAGGACAATTGCTGAAATCATAGGTCAATTTCGTCTCAGGATCTTGTTTGGTTAACAACAAGCCTTTTGGCGTAAATTCAGATTTCACTCCCAATTTCTGCATGATTTCCATGATTTTGAAATCACCTTGCAAGGAGTTTGGTTTGAGTCCCGTAAGCGAAATTTCTGCTTTTTGAGCGAGTGCAGCAACACTAAACCAATAACTTGAACCTGACCAATCAGACTCGACTGAAAACGCTGTACTTTTATATTGTGATGGTTTTATAACGATTTTACGATCTTCTTCAAATGAAGCTTCGGCTCCAAATTGTTTCATCAATTCCAACGTCATCAGAATGTATGGCTTGCTGGCCACTTTTCCTTCAAGCGATATAGTCAAACCATCTGGCAGTGTAGGAGCAACCATCATAATGGCTGAAATATATTGACTGCTAATGTCTCCACGCATGGATATTTGATGCTTTTTTTGTCGTGAAAATCCTAATGTCTGCAGAGGGGGGAATCCATCTTTATCTAAATAATCAATAACTGCTCCAAGTTGTCGCAATGCATCTACCAAAATTCCAATAGGCCTTTCACACATTCGTGGTGTTCCGGTGAGTATTTTTTGTTGGTTGGTAATGGAGAAATATGCTATTAAAAAGCGCATCGTTGTTCCCGCATCGATGACATCTAATTCGCTATCCGATGACTTTAATAAACGCATCATCGTTTGGGTATCTCGTGCTTCTGCAAGATTATGGAGTTCACCACCTGCGAATGAATTGATAATTAGTGCCCTATTGCTCTCGCTTTTTGACGCAGGGAGTGGAATGGTCACAGGACCAAGCAGTGCTTGCTTTTGTATAATTACCGATTTGATTGCAGACATATATTATAAAATTTTTTAACTAAATATTGTGATATGTCAATAAAAAATATAAATTTACTTATATATTGAAGCGCTATTCCAACCAATCGTGTAATAGTTTAGTCAATATAGGAGATAACACAATTAACGACCAATATCATGAGAAAAATCATCAAAACGGCTTCCATCCTCACTTCCGGGATCATCGTAGGTGCTCTTGTAAGAAAAATTACACTTCAGGGTTTACTAAGCAAGCAATCGCCTATTGATTCTACTAGAAGCGTTAAAAACCTATTCAACTCCAGTTTCTCAGAAGATGCTGATAATTATTTTATCTGATTTTTCGATTTTGAATTAAAATATTCGATTGATGCACTGATATCGTGATGGTCTATCTCGACATTAAACGTACAATCACCAATACGATTTAGGAGGGAGCTTTTTATTTTGTTTCCCTCATTTTTTTTATCCTGTCTTGTCAATTCGATAATTTCATTTACATGCCCTTTGGGAATGAATCGGCAGTCGTATATTTTCAAAATATAATCCGTTATCCGCTCTAAATCCTTTTTACTCAATGTTAATTTTTTTGTTGATAAAAAGGATTCACAAATCATTCCGATAGCTATTGCTTCACCATGCAAAAGTTTTTTACCTTGTTTTTCCAGGTAGTAACTTTCGATCGCATGCCCAATGGTATGGCCAAAATTAAGTATTTTTCTTAGTCCTTTTTCTGTAGGATCTTCCAGTACCACTTTGTTTTTAATATCAACAGAATGTTTAGTAAGCTCAAAAAAATCCATTTGATTATATGGAGTTTCAATGATTTCCTCAAACTTTTTATTGTCCCGGATAAGGCAATGTTTTATTACTTCCGCATAACCAGATCGCAATTCAGAAGGATCAAGGGTACCGAAAAAACCGGCATATAAAAATACCCTAAGGGGATTTTGAAATACGCCAATATGATTTTTAAAATTTTGAAAATCAATACCAAGTTTACCACCAATGCTGGCATCAACTTGGGCCAGTAATGTTGTGGGGATATTTATAAAATCAATACCCCTTTTATAGGTTGCAGCGCAAAAGCCTCCCATATCACCGATTACTCCTCCGCCAATATTGACAAAAAGAGATTTTCGATCAAATGCATTGTTCGTTAATTCAGTCCAGATTTGCTGACAGGTGTCCAGATTTTTTTGTTCTTCACCTTTTTTGATTTCGATCAAAATATGCTCTGGAATTGCACCTTTTACTAAGGGATAACAGTGTTTTTTGGTATTATCATCCACGAGTACGGCAATTTTTGAATAACCATTCCCTGAAAAAAATGCACTCAAATCTTTACTGATATCCTGGCAAAAAATGATATTATTTTGTTTTGTCATTCAGATCTTCTATAGGTGTATTCATGATGTATTCCTGTCTTTTTATTGAAGCATCATGGATCAATTTGAAAAGATCCCACATAAATTCAGGGTTCAATCCAAGATCCACTGCCCATTTGGTACGCGATTCAGATAGCTGCTGCCAGCGGTCTTTTTGAAACACGGTAACATCGTTTTTCTTTTTATACAAACCCATTTTCTCAACGATATCCATACGTTGGGCTATGATTTCGAATAACTCTTTATCAACATGGTCGATCTGCTCTCTCAATTCGCCAAGTATAGTAATGAAATCTTTATCTTTTGAAGTTGGCTTTCTGAATTTAATATTTTTGAGCATGGCGTTGAGCACTTCAGGTGTAATTTGCTGAGCAGCATCACTCCATGCATTTTCAGGGTCACGGTGTGTTTCTACAATCAACCCATCATAATCCAAATCCATGGCATTTTGAGATACTTCAAATATGTAGTCTCTGGAACCACAGATATGACTAGGATCGCAGATCAAAGGAATAGTACCCAATTGGCGTTTCAATTCCAAAGGAATTTGCCACATGGGTAAATTTCTATATTTAGTTTGCTTAAAAGAGGAAAAGCCTCTGTGAATGGCCCCAATTTTTGTGATTCCCACATTGCTTATTCTCTCGATAGCTCCCAACCATAAGGCAAGGTCCGGATTTATTGGATTTTTAACCAAAACAGGTACATCTGCACCGCGAAGAGCCTCGGCTATTTCCTGAACGGTAAATGGATTGGTAGTAGATCTTGCTCCGACCCACAAAATATCAATATTGTGTTTTAACGCTTCATAAACATGTTTCGGTGTAGCGACTTCAACTGCAAATTTAAGTCCGGTCTCTTTTTTCACATTTTGAATCCATCGTAGCGCTTCCTCGCCAACTCCTTCAAAATTGTTAGGGCGAGTCCTGGGTTTCCAAACACCTGCTCGAATGATGCCAATACCAACATCTTTGATTCGCTGACTCGTTTCGAGTAATTGTTCTTCGGTTTCGGCGCTACATGGCCCGGCGATAATTAATGGTTTACTTAAGCCTAAGCCCCAACCCTCTAGTGATTCTATTTTCATTGTTTTTTACAGTAATAATTATTTAAATTCGGCCCTTATTTCAGTTAGATTTTTTTAGGTACACATATCCAGGAATTTTTGAGCAGTTATGAAATCTAATATCTCATTCGCGGACACTTCTATAGCGTTTTCATATAAGTCTGATAAAGAATTACGAAAAAGCTATTTATTATTTTCATCAATCAACAATCCAATTGCATCAAAATTGGGTGCGAATATCGTGAAAATAGCCTTGAAAGTAAAACTCCCTATCAAAGGAATTATTAGAAATACGGTTTTTCAGCATTTTTGTGGAGGTGAGACAATCAATCAATGCGATGCTACCATCCAAAAGCTAGCAGATTATAATATAAAAACCATACTTGATTATGCAGCCGAAGGTGATGCAGGAGAGTCAAGTTATGAAAAAGCGGTTCAGGAAATATTGAAAACGGTGGATAAAGCAGCTACCAATCCAAATATTTCATTTAGTGTTTTTAAACCTACTGGTATAGCATCGAAGAAATTGTTGGAAAAAATCCAGCTTGGGAAAGCTCTCAATGCTCAAGAAGATAAACAAATGGAAGCAACTAGAAAACGATTTGACACTATTGCCAAAAAATGTTTCGACAGTAACATTCAACTTTATATTGATAGTGAGGATAGTTTTTATCAGGATCCGATCGATATGTTAGCCTATGAATTGATGGAAAAATACAACAAGCAAAAGGCGGTTGTATTCAATACCTATCAGATGTATCGCAGGGGCATGTTGGATAATCTGATAAAAGCCAATGAAAAAGGTCGAAAAATTGGATATCATGTAGGCGCCAAATTGGTAAGAGGTGCTTATATGGAAAAAGAGCGTGAACGAGCTGAAGAAAAAGGATATGCTGATCCTATAATGCCGGATAAAAAAAGTACTGATAAGCAATATGATGACGCACTCCGATATTGTGTTGAAAATATTGATAACATGGAATTGTGTTCAGGTTCACACAATGAAAACAGTAACTACTTTCTCACCGAGCTTTTCGAAAAGCATCAATTATCAAGAGATGACAAGCGAATTTATTTTGCACAACTTTATGGTATGAGTGATCACATTTCATTCAACCTGGCAAATGCCGGATATAATGTCGTAAAATATGTGCCTTACGGGCCAATTGAAACTGTGATGCCCTATCTCTTCCGGCGAGCAGAAGAGAATACATCCATTGCCGGGCAGAGCAGCCGGGAACTGGAATTGATTAAAAAAGAGTTGAAACGAAGAAAGAGGTAGTAAATTTTATTGATTGGTTGTTAATATAATTAATAATAGTATTGCTATTGGTAATAATAATTTCCCAAATCAAAGAACTCAACCTCGGTACTAATTGTATCCAAAAAAGTTACTTAATTGGATCTTCCAGAGTAAACTTGGCTGAAAAATTCTGTTCTTCACGTCGAATGCCCACGGTCAGTTTCTTGCCTGCTCTGGATTGCAACATTTGTATAATATTACTCAGTGTAAATTCTGAAGTTTCCAAACCATTGATGGTCATAATCTGGTCGCCCTCTTCAAGACCGGCAATCCAAGCAGGGGATCCTTTTCTGATCTTTGTGATTTCAAAAAGTGGAAAATCAGGAATTGGTGTAGTTACATCTATTCCGCTAAGGTTGTATTTAAAATCATTATTGAAATTGGAATTTGGTCTGATCAGCATTTCACCATTGTGGTAGTCAAATACTACGTCAAACCGGTTTAAAATATCCGCTCCAACGCTGCCATTGCGGTCGTTTTCATAATCTGATATTTGCACTGAAGTTTCTTCCGGATAAGTGACCAATGGTTTCTTGAATCTATAACTGCCGATCATCATTCTTTTTGCTCTGCCAATATATCCATAAATGTCACCACTCAATCCAACACCAATAAAGGAATGCATCGAATTATCAGGGATTTCAATATTACTATCTGAAGATTGAAATAAGGAAACGGCACTGCTGGCTCCTGAGTCCACCAATAAATTGGCATCGATTGTGTGATTGTTATCGTCGATTATTGTGGCATTGATATACGGTTTACGACGACTGATTTCCATTTTTATAGACTCTGATTTTTTCATTATTTTTTCCCGTTGCTTATCGTGAAAATACTCAGGATTGTACAATGTGATTTTTTTACTATCGTAGTCAATTGCGACGGTGAAGCTATCAAAAACGTCATAACCCATAAGTCCATTGATTGTGGTTCCAAGCCCTTGTGAAAGATAATCAAAATCTTCCTTCAGAATGATCACATTTTGATTGAAACCAATTACGCCAGGTAGCTCTATGACATTCCCAAAAGAGTGATAAGCCTTCACTTCTCGTCCGCTCCCGAGTCCAAATAAGTCTATTTCCCGTGCAAAATTAAAGGAAGTTCCTTCTGAGCCTTTAAGACTGGTGATCATAGTATGGCTCACTCCGGTATCGAGGATAAAATGCAAGGTGTCTGATCCATTGATAAAAACCGGAATAATCATGAGATTGTGAATCATTTTAAATTTAAAATCCACTTTATCTTTTTTAGCTTTTTTGAAATGCAAATGAATCGACTTGTTTTGAGCAAATGCCATATAAGCAATTGGGCAAAAAGTAAAAACCATAACCAAAACCAACATTGCAATTCCAACTCTTGTCTGATATGAATATTTTCCTCTTGTTTTCATGATTTCCCTTTTTTAATGTTTATCTCAGTTGTTTTTACACATTAAAATTCATTTGCTATTTTTTTTTGATCTGGATTGATTTTGGATCGAGTAAAAATTCTTGATACCCCACTAGGCCATTGTCTGATAATCCTTGAATGTTCAGGTATAGCTTTTCGTTTTTATTTTCAATCTTATAATCAATAATCGCCATACCCTGATCATCGATTTCCAGAAATGGAATCCAATAGGATTTATTTTCCAAGCCAGTTTTTTTCATTTTACTTGAAATAGTGTTTTTTACAGTATCCGTTCCAGAACCATAGTTCCCTGATAGACTCACTTCGGCAATTTCAGGGCTAATTAATTCATTTTGATTTGCAGCATGTAGCTTCTTTTCACTGGCTTGTATTTCATTGGATCTAACATGTTTTTCATCGATTTCATTTAATTCTGAAGAGATCAATAAAAGGTCGATCAACGAGAAAATGGAATCATTTTCAAACTCAAACTTAACCTGTTCAAGCGATTGGTAACCTTGAAAAAAAACATGTTGTCTGATTTCACAAAGGGAGCAAGCAGAAGGTCTTGATGAAGTACACGTAGCACTTAAATGTGCCTTTACCGGTTTGCCATTTTGATCTGTTATTTTAAATTTAAATTCTACTCGGTTATTCCTCTTGGATTTATAGGTTGCTGATTCTAATTGAATTGTAAGTTTTAACGGTCGAACGAAAAATGAACGTTGTGCTATTATTTTCCCCATATGATCCATTGCAACAAGTGTATTTACACCGGACGGAAGATGTTGAGTTGGCAAATCGATCACCATCGACTTCCCGGAAAGCCGCTTTTCATAAAAACTAAATACTTTGCCATCTGCAGTTGACAATAAGTAAATTTCCCGTGGAAGACTTGGAAACTGGTTCAGTTTTACTTCTAAACTTCTATCCCGATTATCATTAATATTTATGGAAAATCCAGTGCTTTTTACCTCTGGAAGCATCCATCTTTTCTCTATTTCGCCCAAGCTATTCCTGAGAAAATATTGGGTTACTTTTAGCGGTGTCAGTTCGATTACACCGATGCCAAGATTATTTGTTCTGGTTGATTGAATTGTATTGCCAGCCTCATCAATGACATTCCACAGTGAAGCAACCGGATTCCCTTCTGAAGTTTTTACGTGGAACGCAATCTTATTGCTTACTCCTAGAAGTAAAGTGCCACTTTCCGGGTAAAAATCAATATTAAAATCAAGGTTAGACAAATCAGATACAGTTACTGGATTGAGCAATTCTTTTCGCGGCTGATATCCGATACCAATGGTTTTTTCAAATGAAGGAGTATTGGGGGTATTTGTGTAAGCCTTAATTACATAAGTTCCTGGTAAATTTGAAAATGAAATTTCTATTTCTCCAAAAACATGTCCCTGATCGATATCAAATTTTTTATTTGAAATTATATGGTTTTCATTGTTATATATTTCCAAGGTGAGTACACTTCCTAACGTAGACGGTTTATAAGACCAACGATCCAATAAATAAGCCGTAAAATTTATAAATTCTCCAGGCAAGTACTCATTTTTATCGAGCCTTAGAAAGAGTATTTGATTTGTATGGTCAGAAATGCCAGATTCATAGCTTGAGATGATTTGCTTGGCTTTTTCACTGTTTTTCTTATCAGGGAGTAGCACTACTTCATCATCATTGTTCATGAAAACAACGCCAAAAGCTTCATTTTTCTCAAAATCCTGAATCAGTTTTTCTTCGAGGGGAGTTCGTTTTACAATTGGGTTCTGATGCCAGAAAACAGGATTATAACCGATGTTATCTATCA
>JAHEMV010000029.1 GCA_024643455.1 Cytophagales bacterium | reverse complement strand
CTGATGAGCGAGTGGGAAGAAAAAATTGAAAAAATGGCCCGCACTACCATCAAGGAAAATGTGACGAATATTGTGGGTGTTCCTACCTGGTCGGTAGTACTATTACAGCGGATTCTGGAAATTACTGGCAAAAATAATATTCATGAAGTTTGGCCAAATCTGGAAGTCTTTATCCATGGTGCTGTTTCATTTGAACCATATAGAATCTTGTTCAAAAAACTTGCTCCTTCACCCAGGATGAATTACCTGGAAACCTATAATGCGTCTGAAGGATTTTTTGGCATTCAGGATCAGAATGATTCAAGCGACTTATTACTTATGCTTGATTATGGAATTTTTTATGAATTCATTCCAATTGAAAATATTCAGGACAAAAATCCCAAAACCATTGGTTTGGAAGAAGTCGAAATAAATAAAAACTATGCGCTGGTCATATCTACAAATGCTGGTCTATGGCGTTATATGATTGGAGATACAGTAAAATTTACTTGCCTTAATCCATTCAGAATCAAGATTTCTGGAAGAACAAAGCATTTTATCAATGCATTTGGTGAAGAGCTTATTGTAGAAAATGCAGAACTGGCAATAAAAAAAGCCTGCGAAGCAACACACGCGAGTATAGGGGATTACACGGCAGGACCGAGATATTTTGGTAGCAAAAATAAAGGTTGCCATGAATGGATTATTGAATTCCATGAATTGCCAAAAGACTCGACAAAGTTTGTAGAGGTACTTGACAATACCTTAATGGAAATCAATTCTGATTATGAAGCAAAACGCTACAAAAATATAGCCCTTGAAGCACCTATAGTTCACTTTGCAAAAAATGGCACCTTTTTTCAATGGATGAAAAAAAGAGGAAAACTCGGTGGTCAAAACAAAGTACCTCGTTTGTCAAATAATCGGGATTATCTGGAAGATATCCTATTACAAATCTCTGATAACGGCCTGATCACCAAACTGTGAATCTTCTTTCCTGGTAAATAAATATTTCTGATAAAGAAATATAACTATGTCTTTAGTTGTTTTTAGCTAGTGCATTTTTTATATTCGACATACCAATACAACCATCTTTTGCACCGTGAACAAGAATACACATAATCTGACGGGTCAAAAATTTCTCACTCCGCATTCTAACTCATCACTGAGTACGATATCAATAAGAATATTTACAACTATCAGGAAAATAAGCCCTATTTTTCTCACCATTATAGTTTTTATCATTTTATATATTCGTCTTTGTGCTAACACAAGTGATTTGAAAGGAAACAAATATTTCGAACAAGGTAATATTGAAGCGGCAATAGAAAGTTATAACGAATATTTAATGTTGTACCCAAATGACATTGAAACTTTATATAATAGAGGGAGGTGTTTTGAATTACAAGGAAATATTCCCAGAGCAAAGGAAGACTATAACAAAGTGCTGGATCTAGATTCAGAAAATGTAAAAGCACTATTAAGCCTTTCGCAACTATATTATAATGAAGGCAATTATAGACTATCCATCTCGATTTGCAAGAATGTTATACAGATTGATGATCAAAATTATTTGGCGCACTATTTTTTAGCTCGTTCCTATCACAAAGATCATGACCAATTGCATGCACTAAATAGTTATAATACTACAATTGATCTCAACCCTGATTTTGGTTTTGCTTATTTCCAGCGAAGCTCGCTTATGTTTTCAATCGGTTTGGATCCGTGTGGTTGCTATGATCTGAAAATGGCAGACACACTCAAGGTTGAAGGTGCTCTTAAGGCTTTAAAAAAGTACTGCCCCTGATCACTTTACTCGTTAGCTCTAGCCAATAATTCATGGATTATTTGTATTTTTCTATTACAATAATTTCCAACGCATAATCTCTTTAAAATGGAAAAGCGAAGACAATTTCTAAAAAAAGTATCCGGGCTTACTGCAGGTATCATGATTCCAATACAAAATTTTTCCATAGGAAAATCAACATTCTCTGATAAATGGGGGAAAGTATTGCCAAAACGCAAACTGGGGCAAACAGGAGAAGAAGTTACTATGCTGGGTGTCGGTGGCTATCATATTGGGTGGACTACAGAAAAAGATGCACAGGCTGTCATCGAAGCAGGTTTGGAAGGAGGCATTCGTTTTTTTGACACTGCAGAGTCATATGGTCCTCATACAAGTGAAATCCGATACGGAAAATATCTTACGCCAACATACCGCAACGAGATTTTTCTTATGACAAAATCTACTGCACAGGATGCCAAAACCATGCAGGAACATTTGGACGCTTCACTGGAGCGATTAAAAACAGATCACCTGGACCTTTGGCAGGTTCATTCCGTGATGGATCCAGATGATGTAGATTCCAGAATAGAGGAGGGTGTATTTGATGTGGTAATGAGGGCAAAGGAAGAAGGCAAAGTAAAACACATTGGTTTTACAGGCCACAACAATCCCAAGGCTCATCTTAGAGTAATGGAGCGAACAAGCACAAATCCAATTTTTGAAACCATTCAAATGCCAATAAACGTCGTTGACGCTAATCTTAATCATTTTATCAATACCGTTTTGCCAGTTGCTTTAGATCAAAAACTTGGTGTTTTAGCCATGAAAACCATGGCCGACGGTCATTTCTTTGGGAAAAAAGTCAGTTTAGACGAAATACAATGGGAAACAACCAATCCTGTGATACCAAACCGGTTATCAATAAGGGAAGCACTTTATTTTGTTTGGTCTTTGCCTGTAAGTGTTTTGATCACTGGCGCGGAAAATGAACAATTTATAAAAGAAAAAATAAAACTGGCCTGGGAATACAGCAGTTTTACAGAGGCGCAACGGACAGAGCTTATTTCTAAAGTTTCAGATCTTGCTGAAGAAGGCAAAGTTGAATACTATAAAAATATTTCTTAATTGTTCCTTTGTAAAGTGAGACTAATATCCTCCAGTAAGGTCAATTCCAATTCATTACTGCCGAATTTAGTAATGGTATATGGAAGACCATGATCATCACCAGAATCGATAAAACGCAGGACACTATTATCGATTTTCCAATTCAATGTGTTGCGCATTGTATCATCGGAAAAGATACATCCCTGATATCCATATGCCCAGATATCTACTTTTCCGTCTGGCCTAAAATTAATGACTCCATTCATCTTTAGATTTGCTTCAGTTATTGAAGGCATGTTTTCATCAAATTTTGTTTCCCAATGAGCAGACCATTCACCTATTATTTCCTGCTCCTGGGTTTTTTCTGCACCACATCCTCCAATAAGTAAAATCAAAACGGATAACATCGGTATCGAAAACCATAAAAAATTGTTTCTCTTCATTTTCTTATATCAACTATTAAAAAACGAATTATAAAAATATTATTGCCTGATTAACAGGTCTTTTAATAAGGGCATTAAATGTATGGATTTAAATCTTTATTTAAAAATCAACTTTGTCTTGAAAACCATCCTATGTATAGAATCATTATTTCCGACAACATTTTGAATTTTGTTCAACCAAATCCAATCCAATGAATTGGATTCCTCACTAATTACAAAATCTTCACTTGCTTCGCCTACAAAAAGAAAACGAATATCATAATGAAAATGAGCATTTACAGTTCTGTAAGATGGAATCAAATGGATATCAATATCAAAGATTTTATCACTATACAATCGTAGCGATTTTAGCCCAGTCTCTTCCTGTGCTTCCTTCATCGCAACTGAAATCACATTTTCGTCTCCATCAGAATGACCCCCTGGCTGGAGCCATCTGTTCAATTTTTTATGATGCACCAAAAGCGCTTTACTGCCTTTATTATCAATTATCCATGCAGAAGCAGTAATATGCCCCGATAGCAATGTTCGCTTATAGCAATTTTCAAAGTTGGTAAGTAGTGATTTGAATCTTGGTATAAAAGCCCTTTCTACTTCAAAGTTGCTTTGATATGTATTTAGTGATTCAAGTAGTTGTGTTCGGCCCATTTATAAAAAAAGCAGCAAATTACCTTATCTGCTGCTTAACAATATACATTGAAAAATTCTTTAATTATTCCCTAAAGCTTCCGCTCCACCTACAATTTCAAGTATTTCAGTTGTGATAGCAGCTTGTCGGGTTCTGTTATACACCAATTTTAATTCATTAAGCAATTCGCCAGCATTTTCTGTGGCTTGTCCCATTGCAGTCATCCGAGCTCCATGTTC
This sequence comes from Cytophagales bacterium, assembly GCA_024643455.1. Lineage (GTDB taxonomy): Bacteria > Bacteroidota > Bacteroidia > Cytophagales > Cyclobacteriaceae > JAAUQL01. The sequence continues at coordinate 15,109 of JAHEMV010000029.1, read as the reverse complement.
CGAGGCATTTGACTCTAGAGTTGCACTATAAAATTGAACCTTTAATGAAATCGGTATCAACTCCTGTATAATATATTCAACAGATGGCTCAAAAATATAGTCTTTCCCGTCATCCGTTTCTTCCTTTTCAATTGGCGTTAGCGGCAAAAAACGCTCAACTTTAAGGATTTGAGTGGCCACATTTTTAAACTCATTGTACACAATTTCTATCTGATCAAAATCTCCATTAAGGAAGCCTTCCATAGCATAGCCAGCAATCTCTTTAACATGGTCAAAAGTTAAGTCACTGAAAATAGAATAATAGTTATCTATAATCTGGTAATCTCTTTTGGAAAAATAATCAAACGCTTTTTTCCCTAAAGGAAGAAACCAAACCTTATCATTTGCGAAATGTTCCTGATATCGTTCTTTTACCAAATTAATGCTTGCCTTAATCACATTTGTGTTAAACGCTCCACACAATCCTCGATCTGAAGTAATAACAACTACTAAAACTTTATCTACTTTTCGTTCAAGTGAAAACACACTTTTTTGATCACCTTCTAAGTTCGCCGAAGCATTTTTCATGATTCCGGCAAGCTTTTGTACATAAGGTCTCATCAACAAAATTGCATCTTGTGCTTTACGCAATTTAGAAGCCGCGACCATTTTCATGGCTTTGGTGATCTGTTGTGTTGATTTTACAGATTGAATACGTGTTCTTACTTCTTTTAAATTTGCCATTTCAGCAATTTATAAGCCATATTATAATTGAGCAGCAACTTCCAGTGCTACTTTTTTCATTGTCTTTTGTCCTTCTTCTGTTAGTTTTCCGGAGCGTAAATCATTTAAAACCCCATTGTGTTGAAGTTTCATCTCTTTTAAATACGCCAACTCAAACGTTTTCATGTTCTCAACACTCACTCCATCAGTATAACCTTTAGTCGATGCAAAAATGATTGCTACCTGCTGTTCAACGGTCATTGGTGAAAACTGAGGTTGTTTTAATATCTCGAGATTTTTTCTGCCTCGTTCGATGGTCCTTTGTGTTGCTGCATCCAGGTCTGAACCAAATTTTGAGAAAGCCTCAAGTTCCCGGAATTGAGCCTGATCAAGTTTTAGTGTACCAGCAACCTTTTTCATCGATTTGATCTGAGCATTACCTCCAACCCTAGACACAGAAATACCTACGTTAATTGCAGGTCTGATACCGGAATTAAACAAGTTGGTCTCGAGAAATATTTGCCCGTCAGTAATTGAAATCACGTTAGTAGGGATATAGGCCGAAACGTCGCCTGCTTGCGTTTCAATAATCGGTAACGCAGTCAATGAGCCTCCTCCTTTTACCAGACCTGCAAGTGAAGCCGGCAAATCATTCATTTTTTGTGCGATATCATCATTTTTATTGACTTTTGCAGCTCGCTCTAGCAATCTTGAATGCAGATAAAATACATCTCCTGGATAAGCTTCCCTTCCAGGAGGTCTTCTTAAAAGTAAAGACACTTGCCTGTATGCCACTGCCTGTTTTGAAAGATCATCATAAATAACCAAAGCCGGTCTACCTGTATCGCGAAAGAATTCTCCTATCGCAGCACCAGTAAAAGGAGCAAAAAACTGCATCGGAGCTGGGTCAGAGGCGGATGCGGAAACAATAATAGTGTAATCCATTGCTCCTCCTTTTTGGAGAGCATTTACAACCTGCTTCACTGTAGATGCCTTTTGACCAATAGCGACATAAATGCAATAAACAGGTTCACCTTTTTGGTAAAACTCTTTTTGATTGATAATGGTATCTATTGCAATGGCGCTCTTACCCGTTTGCCTGTCACCGATTATCAATTCTCTTTGTCCCCTACCAATTGGTATCATAGAGTCAATTGCCTTGAGACCAGTTTGTAATGGTTCACTTACAGGCTCTCTAAAAATTACACCAGGAGCTTTACGCTCTAATGGCATTTCATAAAGCGGACCCTCAAGATCACCTTTTCCATCTATAGGAATTCCCAGCGTATCCAGTACACGTCCTACCATGCTTTCACCAACCTTTACCGAAGCAATGGTTTTTGTGCGTTTTACATTGTCTCCTTCCTTTATATTTTCAGAATCACCAAAAAGTACGGCCCCCACATTGTCTTCTTCAAGATTTAAAACAAGTGCAGTAGTCCCATTATCAAATTCTAATAGCTCACCTGATTGCGCATTTGACAAACCGTAAATCCTTGCTACGCCGTCACCAACCTGCAGTACAGTTCCTACTTCTTCTAGTTCAGCTTCTGTCTTAAAATTTGAAAGTTCGCTACGCAATATCGCCGAAACTTCATCTGGTCTTATATCAGCCATAATAATTCTTTATGCTTAATTATTTTCTATTATCGATTAAGGACGGCGTTTCAATTCCCGTCTTAAATTATTTATTTTAGATTTTAATGAGTCATCAATCTGATTATCTCCAACCCGAAGTATATACCCTCCCAAAAGTGAGGCATCAACTTTTGTTTCTAAAGCCACTTTTTTGCCAGTTTCTTTAGCTAAAATAGCTTCAAAATCCTTTTTGATCTGAGCAGATAATGCTACCGCAGAGGTCACATTTGCCCTGACAACACCTTTATGTATGTCATAAAAGTTTATATATATTTTGCTCACTTCAGGCAAAACTGCCGCTCGATTTTTTCGGCAAACCAGATTAAAAAACTTTAACGTTAGGATATCGACGTGCTTTTCAAAAATCTTAGTCAAAACTTTTAGTTTAAAATCATATCTGATAATAGGATTTTTCAATAAAGTGACCAACTTTCTGTTTTGTGAACAAACTTGTCCAAAAAGCAGCATGTCATTATATATAGTATCTACATTTTTGAGTTCGATAGCTAAATCAAATATGGATTTGGCATACCTTGATGCAACTCTGAAATCTGACATTTAATTCAACTTTATATCCTTCATATAATCCTTGATCAGGCCCTGTTGCGCTTTATCCTCAGAAAGGTTCTTCTTGAGCAATTTTTCTGTGATTTGCAGAGACAATTCTGCAACCTGATCTTTGATTTGGCCTAAAGCATTATTTTTTTCATTCTCAATGGAAATTCTTGCTTCATCAACCATTTTATCACCGATTAGTTTGGCATCATTTTTTGCTTGATCACGCATTTCCTCAGCCAATTTTGCAGCATCTTTGAGCATTTTATCTCTGTCTTGTTTTGCTTCAGCCAACAATTTTTCATTATCACCTTTGAGTTGCTTCATTTCTTCTTTAGCTTTTTCAGCTAAACTTAAAGCTTCATCTATCGATGCCTCTCGTGCCTTTAAAGCTCCCAGAATAGGCTTCCAGGCAAATTTTCCGAGAATGAAAAGTACTACCAGGAAAATGAGGGTTTGCCAAAATATTAATCCAAAAGCTGGAGTTATAAGATCCATAATTTATGTGTTTTATAATAGCTAAAAACCCGGCAATATGGCCTAGCGCCATAAAGCCGGATTAATTTTCTTACGATGATTATTTTGTTGCTATAATTAAGCAAACAATTACACCGAAAAGAGCAACACCTTCAATAAGTGCTGCCGAAATAATCATAGCGGTTTGAATCTTTCCACCTGCCTCTGGTTGTCTTGCAATGGATTCCATTGCCGAACCACCGATCTTGCCTATGCCTAAGCCTGCTGCCAATGCAACGATTCCAGCTCCAACACCGGCACCCAACAGCGCCAAACCTTCAACTGCTAACAATAAGATACTTGATAACATAAATGATAAAATTTAGAATTATAAAAATCAGGCCGGAGAATTCTCCAGCTTTTCCTTGTGTTCTTCGTGATGATGTTCTTCAACTGCCAATCCAAAATATATAGCGGATAACAGTGTAAAAACAAACGCCTGAATGAATGCTACCAGCAATTCAACCATATTCATAAATAAGCCAAATAAAATACTGATTGGCCCAACATATACACTTTCAAAAATAAATACTAAAGCAATCAAACTCATAATGATGATATGACCCGCTGTGATGTTTGCAAAAAGTCGAACCATCAGTGAAAATGGCTTGGTTAAAATGCCAATAAATTCTACAAGCGGCATCAAAGGCACTGGGAATTTTAACCACCAGGGTACACCAGGTGTATTGAAAATATGTTTCCAATAATCCTTAGTTCCTGCAAAGGTTGTAATTACGAAAGTAAATAAAGCTAGCGTAAGGGTGACCGAAATATTTCCAGTTAGGTTTGCTGCACCTGGCAATAAACCAAGTAAGTTATTAAACCAGATGAAAAAGAATACACTGAGTAAATAGGGCATGAATTTTTCATATTTTCCCTCCCCTATATTTGGTCGAGCAATCTCATCACGTATAAAAATGATGATGGGTTCAAAAACAGATTGTACTCCTTTTGGAGTCCCCAATGGGTTCTGTTTGTATCGCTTGCCCATCGTTAGGAAAATCAAGAATAGTAACGTAACACTGATAAATAATGTAGCAACATTTTTGGTTATAGAAATATCATAAAAACTGAGAGATTCATCTTTGGACATTAAGTGGCCATGCTCATTGATATAATATCCATCTTTCTCAATGCCCTCATGATGCTCATCTACAAAATCAGATGACATATAAAAGCGTAGTCCATAACCTGATTCAAAAATAATTACGGGTAATGGAATGGAGATATGTGTGTGTCCAATTGTTGCAAAATGCCATTCATGGGCATCTTGAATATGATGCATAATAAAAGCTGTTTTATTCTCACCTTCTTCATCTGCGCCATATCCTGGACGAGCGACTAAAAGCGAAAATAATACTAATAAAATGCTGAAAATTAAGCTGTTATAAATCTTGCGACCTAAAAAATTATTCATTTTCGGAACCCTTCTTAGAATGAGTGCGCAATTTAGTCATTATACCATATATTTCAAACCCAAGAAATAACAAATAAAGGATCAGAAAATTAATCGAAAAATTAAAAACATGCTCACGGTCAGTCAAAATAAAAATCGCTGCAAAAATGATGGAAATAAAGAGTCTCCCTATCATCGCGCTGAAATAAACTGCCAGGAAATTTTCTGAATTTCTTCTAGTGAATTTCTCAATTACCACTAAAGAAGCTAAGGTTAGTAAAAAGAAAAAAATGAACACGAGCCATATCTGATGATACAAATACTGTGGAATCGTGAGTTTTCCTATTAGAATGGAAACCAGTAAAAAAGATGAAAACTTATACAGCCCAAAATGGGGAATATTAGCGAAAAATTTGTTCAATCTTTGGGAAGACTTTTAATTAAAGAATAAAATGAAACCGATAAAAATAAGAGAATGAGTATGATGGTAAACACTGGAATGGATAGTTCAAGCCATTTGTCTATTTTACTACCCAACCAATACCCAAGCAAAATTAGGGCTGCCATTTGAAATGCCAGCCCCGAATATTTTACATATTCATTAATTTGTTTTTGATTCTGGGGTCGTTGGTTTTTTGACTTCGAAAGGTTTGGTTTGTCCATTATCCCCAATTTTTATTTCTTTCTGCGACACACCCATTTTACACCCGCCATTGAAAGTCGCACCGGACTCCACAATAAGTTTATTTGTCACGATATCACCGTTAATAACAGCTGATGGTCGCAAAATCAACTGATCAGATACTTCTACAACGCCTTTTACTTCTCCAGATATTTCAGCATTTTGGGCAACTATGTTTCCTTCAACAAACGAAGACTGACCTAAGGCAATTTTTGATTTGCTTTTTACACTACCATTAACCTTTCCTTCAATTCGGATGTTTCCAAACGTTTCAATATTCCCTTCTACAATAGTACCTTTTCCAATAATGTTACTTGAATTACTTGCCTCTTGGGCTGCAATATTTTCTTCCTTATTTTTAAACATTGTGCTATACTTTTAAAACGATATAAACTCTTCAGGATCTACAGGGTTACCGTTGTACCACATCTCAAAATGAAGATGCGGACCGGTCGTAAATTCGCCAGTGTTACCAATAATGGCAATCACTTGTCCAGAAGTGACAAAATTACCAACTTTTTTTAACAATGCCGAATTGTGCTTATAAACAGAAATCATATTGCCCCGATGTTGAATTGCGATAACATTTCCAGATTCCTGAGTCCAATCTGCAAAGATCACTGTCCCTTCAGCGACAGATTTAACTGGTTCATTGTTTTTAGATACTATATCAATTCCATAATGCTCTTCTTTTATATTAAACTCTGTAGTTACCATGCCTTCGATCGGAGAATAAAAATACTGTCCTTCCAATTCCTGGGACATCGAATTCCCTACTGAGAGAAATGTCATTTCCGAAGCTTCAAAATCCTTCCTGAACTGAGAATCAATAGCTGGGATAGGTTCAATAGAACTTGATACAACAGCGCTTTCGTTTTTATTGAAAGTGCTGTCATCAGCATCGATTTCACCAATTAAAACACGCTGGATATTAGCAATAAACTGATCTTTTTTTATCATCTGGTTTTCCAGCGAATCGACCTTTTCAACAAGATCTACAAGGTTCCTATCCATTACGATCAATTCATGACGCGGGTCAAACCACTGAGCCATCAGGGTGCTGGATAAATACAAACTACCCACCATTATGACGATTAATAAGGAAAAGGAAATTAAAATCAGTTTAGCATAAGTGAAGCTAATTGTTGACTTTTCAGCAAAATTTTCCTCATTTCGTAAAATGAGTAAATATCTGTTTGTAAGCCAGTTAGAAAGTGTTTTTCGAGACTTCAACTTAATAATTACCTGTTTAGAACCACAAAAGTATAGATTAAAAAGCATTTCGGATACTTTTATTGTATTAATTGTCATTATTTTCGCGTTTTAATTGTTCATTAGGCGATTTATGTTGAAGTCAATAAGTTTAAACATACTTACCCTCGGATCGATAGTTTCCCTATTGATCTTTGGTGCCTGCGCTTCATATAAAAAGAATTTTTTTAGCAAAACGTATCACAATACCACCGCCAGGTATAATTCCTATTTTATTGCTAATGAAGATATTGCCGAAGTCGAAACTGCTATAGCAACAGATCATAAAAACAACTACAATAAGATTCTTGGGGTGTTTTATGATATTGATTCATCGACCATTAATGGAGTCAGAACACAATTGGACGATGCCATTGTAAAAGCCTCGCTTTCCATTCAGCGTCATGAAAATAGCAACTGGGTTTATCCCAGCTATTTCTTAGTTGGCAAAGCAAGATATTATGGAGGAGATTTCGAAAATGCCATTACCACATTTAAATACATTATAAAACACAGTGAAGATAAAGATATTCGACATCAGGCTTCAGTGTCCCTTATGCGCACTTTTATCGATTACAATGAGCAAAACAACGCAGTGGCTGTTGCAGATTATATTCGAAAGGAAAATCTGAATAAAATAAATATGCGGGATTTCCTGCTTACTAAAGCCTACCTGTTTCAGTTGAGGGAAGACTATGATAATATGGTGCGTAACCTTAGTCAGGCAGTGGAAGTAGAACCAAAGAAAAAAAACAAAGCACGATATTACTTTACATTAGGACAGGTGTATCAGCATCTTGGTTTTGATAGTGAAGCGTATAACAATTACAAAAAATGTTTGAAAAGCAATCCGGAGTACGAGCTGTCCTTTTATGCTAAACTAAATCTTGCACAGGTGACACTTCTTGACCAAAAGGTTGACCTGAAAAAGATCAGAAACTATTTCAAAAAATTGCTGCGGGATGATAAGAACAGAGATTTTGTTGACCGGATTTATTTTGAAATGGCAAATTTTGAAATTAAGCATAACAATCCCGATCTGGCCGTAACCTATCTGAAATCATCAATACAAGAAAGCGTCAACAATCCCAGGCAAAAAGGCTATGCTTACCTGAAACTTGGTGAGCTATATTATGAACATTATAAAGATTATGAACTTGCTCAGGCATATTATGATAGTACAGTTTCTGTTTTACCTCAGGACGAAGAAGGCTTTGAGAAAATAAAGGAACGGTCTGATATTTTGACCGATTTTGTTGATCAACTCAATACCATTCAGCTCCAGGATAGCCTTTTGGCCCTTTCGGAAATGAATACATCTGATCTTCAGGCTTTCTTAGATAATGTAATTGCCGAACAGGATCGTATCGAAAAAGAAAAAGAAAAAGAAGCAAGAAGAATTGCAAGGCAAACTGCATCAACAGGAAGTGGCACAAGAGTAAACAGTGCATTTTCCAATGCTTTCGGAATAAACGATGAGAATGCCACTGAAGGTGATACGTGGTATTTTTATAATGCTGCCGCTGTATCTACGGGAAGATCTCAATTTTTAAGCAAATGGGGAAACCGCATCCTTGAAGATAACTGGCGAAGGTCTCAAAAACCTGCCATAGGCAATTTTACCCAACCTGAGGTGATCACGCCCATTGATACGGCCACAGTAATCGATGAAGTTGCGCAAGAAGCTCCCAATAGTGAAGACCGAACCAGTGCTTTAATGGCAAATATCCCATTGACGGAAGATGCAAAAGCAGAGTCACTAAAGAAAATTGAAGATGCCTATTTTAAACTTGGGGGAATTTATAATTTCCAATTGGAAGAAAAAGAAAATGCCGTCCAGACCTTTGAAACGTTACTTTCCAGATTCCCTGGCTCAGAATATGAACCAGAAGTTTTATACCTATTATACCTTATTTATAAACCATCGGACGGAATCAAAGCAGAATCATATAAAGAGCAACTCACAGAAACTTATCCAAAAAGTATTTATGCCAAGCTGGCTATAAACCCAAACTATAAGGAAGAAAGCAATGAAACAGCGTTGAGATTGCAACGATTGTACAAAATTGCCTATGACTATTATTTGCAGGAAGATTTTAATCAGGCCAAACTTTTAGTAAGCCGCGGACTACAACAATATCCAGACAATGAATTTAGTGATCAATTGAAAATTCTTGGTATTTTGATCGATGGAAAAATTGAAGGCCAATACAAATACCAGTATGAATTGCAACAGTTTATTGAAAACAATCCCGAAAGCAGTCTTTTGGATTATGCCAATAGTCTACTTGCCGCTAGCAGAGATTTTAAAACAAAAGAACTCCAACGCAAAGGTGCCCAATATATAACCTACTTTGATCAGCCACATTTTTTTATATTTGTATATCCCAATCTTGGGAGTTTCTCGGAGATCATCCCGGCTTTGATAGAAAACTTTATCAATGAGAAATATGGAAATCAGAATCTGAAAACTGGAAATCTTACGCTAAATGAAGGTTTCTCAATTGTGCTCATCAATAAATTTGATACGAAGGATCAAGCGATGAAATTTTATGATGATTTTAATAAAAGTGATATTCAGCTACCTGTAGACGAAACTATCCCTTTTGAAAATTTTGTAATTACTGAAGATAATTTTCAAATCTTTTTTCAAACAAAGAAAACAGAAGATTACCTTAAGTTTTTTGAACAATATTATAAACCATAATAATGGCAAAGAAAAATTCCAACAATCTGTTTTCTAAAATAATCAAAGGCATTTGGATAGCATTTTTATCCATGATTATCCTGACAATCATTGGTATATTCTCCGTTCGGATCAATCTTTTTAACCTTTTTGGAGAACTGCCTAGCTACGAATCTATGGCCAATCCAGAGGCCGAAAACGACTTGTCTTCAGTGCTGATTTCAGCTGATGGTGTGGAGTTGGGCAAATACTATCGTTTCAATAGAAACCAGGTCACCTTTGATGATCTCTCGCCAAAATTGGTGCAGACATTATTAAGTACTGAAGATATCCGGTTTTATGAACATTCGGGTATTGATCCACGTGGACTTTTTAGGGCGCTGTTCGGTAAACTTACTTTTTCATTTAGAGGAGGAGGAAGTACGATCACCATGCAGCTTGCTGAAAATATTTTCAGTACCATGACAGAAAACCAGGGACTGCTGTACAAAATTGATTTCTTGCGCCCGTTTCTTATCAAAATAAAGGAATGGATCATTTCGATTCAGCTGGAAAAATCCTTTACCAAAGATGAAATTATGGCCATGTATTTCAACACCATATTTTTTGGTAGCAATTCCTATGGCATCAATACGGCAGCGGCAACTTTTTTTGGTACCACTCCGGATAGTTTAAATTATCAGCAATCTGCAATGCTTGTTGGGATGCTCAACGCACCGACAAAGTACAATCCAATCTCAAATCCAGAAAATGCAATAAAGAAAAGAACGGAAGTGCTATACAATCTTTACAAATACGATTTTATAAGCAGAGAAAATTTTGATTCGCTCAAAGTATTGCCATTGGGTGTCAACTATACTGCCCAGGATCACATTACCGGTCCTGCTCCCTATTTTCGATCGGTTATAAAACCCGAATTAATCTACTGGGCAAAGGAAAGAGGTTTAGATCTGTTTGAATCCGGATTGAGAATCTACACTACCATAGACAGTCGGTTGCAAAATTATGCGGAGCAAGCTATGACTAAACACATGAAAACACTTCAAAAACTATTCGACGCACATTGGAATGGAGAAAACCCGTGGAGAGATGAAGATGGTAGGGAAATCCCTGATTTTTTGAAGACCTCTATTAAAAAAACAGAACGCTATAGAGGGCTGGTAGCACAATATGGCAGAAATTCAGATTCTATAAATATTGTACTAAATACTCCATATCACATGACTGTTTTTGCATGGGATGGTGAAATCGATACCCTCATGAGCCCCATGGATTCACTTAAATATTACAAAAATATTTTACAATCTGGTTTCATGTCAATGGATCCCAAAACAGGTCAGATAAAAGCCTGGGTTGGAGGTATTGATTTCAAGTATTTCCAATACGACCATGTGATGCAAGCCAGAAGACAACCTGGTTCTACTTTTAAACCATTTGTATATACAGCTGCAATAGACCAGGGGTATTCACCATGCTATATGGTCGAGGATGCTCCTGTGACCTTTAGTATTCCTGGTCAGATACCACCAACATATACACCTCAAAATTTCAATAGAAAATTTACTGGGGAGAAAATGACTCTTCGACAAGGCATGGCCAGGTCAAAAAACTCTGTTACTGCATTTGTAATGAAAGAAATGACAAACCCGGAAACGGTAGTAAAATATGCCAAGGAACTTGGAGTAGAAAATCCACTGGAAGCAGTACCTTCATTATGTCTAGGCACTAGTGATGTTTCCATTTACGAACTGATCGGAGCATATGCCAGTTTTATAAATAAAGGAATTTATACCAAACCATACTTCATCACCCGAATTGAAGATAAAAACGGAAATGTAATAGAGGTATTCCCTCCGAGAACCCGGGAAGTACTCAGCGAAGAAACGGCTTTTCTCATGACATATATGCTGATGGGTGCCACACAAGAAACAGGAGGAACTGCACTTGGCCTGAGCTCTGAAGTACGCATGGATAATGAAGTTGGTGCTAAAACCGGGACTACTCAAAATGGATCAGATGGATGGTTCGTCGGACTCACCAAAGATCTTGTCAGTGGTGTATGGACTGGTGGCGATGAAAGAAGCATTCACTTTAGAGCTTCTTCCGGATATGCTCAGGGAGCAAGAATGGCTATGCCGGTATGGGATTTTTATATGCAAAGTGTATATGCCGATACGGTATTGAATTATAAAAAGGGTCCTTTCCAGCGACCAATTCGACCTCTATCCGTCGAGATCGATTGTGCAAAGTACCAAAATCCTGAATTGTCAGATATGGATTCGGTAGATGTACAACAGAAAATAAAGAAGATGGATCAGAATGATATTCTTTAGTCAAAAAGCTTGAAAAATCCATAGGTTTCTGTGCTGGACATTCCACGATATACACCTGACGATGTAAAAAAATTTCCAAAAAAACCTGGGGTATATCGGTTTTATAATAAAGAAGGAGTCGTCATCTACGTAGGAAAAGCCAAAAATCTTAAATCACGGGTTTCGAGTTATTTCAATGACCTTGGCGGACAGAGCAGGAAAACCTATAAAATGGTTTCCGAAATTTCCAAAATAGAATTTACTATAGTAAATACAGAGTTTGATGCCCTTCTACTTGAAAATTCACTCATAAAAGAAAATCAGCCCAAGTACAATATCCTACTCAAGGATGACAAAAGTTTCCCTTATATCACGGTGGTAAAAGAACCTTTTCCGAGAATCTATAGCACCCGGCAAGTGGATCGAAGCAGTGGCAGTTATTATGGCCCTTATACTGGAGTCAGAGCAATGAAAAGTGTATTGGAACTAATCCGAAATTTGTACTATGTCCGGACATGCGCTTTGAACCTAAGCCAGGAAAATATTAAAGCTGGAAAGTATAAAGTATGCCTTGAATACCATATTGGCAGATGCAAAGGACCTTGTGTAGGATTGCAGACCGAAGAGGATTATCTGAATGATATTCATTTGGCTGAAAATATTCTCAAAGGAAACATGGCTCCGGTTCGTAGTTATTTCAAAGAACAAATGCAGTTGTCAGCAGAAAAAATGGATTTTGAGCACGCTCAGCTGATGAAAGATAAATTGGAATCACTGGAAAATTTTCAATCCAGAACGGTCATAGTCAACCAAAACCTGAACGATATTGATGTATTTGCCATTACTTCCGATGATAAAAAAGCCTATATCAGTTATATAAAAATTGCCAATGGAAGCATCATCCTCAGCACAACAATAGAAGTAAAAAAGAAACTAGATGAAACCGATAATGAGCTTTTAGCACAAATGATATTTGATCTGCGGCAACGATATCAAAGCGCCTCAAAGGAAATACTAACGAACATAGAAATCGATTATGATCCTGATGTGGATTGTCGAATGCCAAAAATAGGTGATAAGAAAAAACTCATTGACCTGGCATTGAAAAATGCCCTTTACTATAAAAAGGAAAAATTAAATAGCACCAAACCCGATGGATATAGAGAAAAGCGTGTTCTGGAACAATTGCAAAAAGATCTTCAACTTCTTGCCCTTCCAGAACACATAGAATGTTTCGACAATTCAAATCTCGGAGGAAGTAATCCTGTGGCATCTATGGTTTATTTCAAAAATGGGAAACCAGCCAAAAAAGAATACCGGAAGTACAATATCAAAACCGTTACCGGACCAAATGACTTTGCTTCCATGGAAGAAATTGTGTTCCGGCGATACAGACGCCTTTTGGATGAAAATACGCCTTTGCCCGATTTGATTGTCGTAGATGGAGGAAAAGGCCAATTATCAAGTGCAGTACACGCTATGGAAAAACTGGATATTTATGGAAAAGTACCCATTATTGGTATTGCTAAACGCCTGGAAGAAATATATTTTCCAAATGATGAATTTCCAATACACATCAGTAAAAAATCGGAATCACTAAAACTCTTGCAGCATCTGCGCAATGAAGCACATCGGTTTGCAATCACTTTCCATCGCACCAAGCGTAGTAATAGCGCTATTGATTCTGAAATCTCAGCCATAGACGGTGTAGGAGGAAAAACTGCGGAAAAACTGTTGAAGCATTTTAAATCAGTGAAAAAACTCAAATCTGCCAAATTGGAAGAAATAGAAAAAGTGGTTGGTAAAGCCAAAGCAGCACTGGTACAAAATTCACTTTCCAAATGAACATTTACCAATAATCCATTCCACTTAGAAGACTCAAATTCTTTAAGGAAAATTTTTATATAATCATGGAAATAGGTTTATTTTTATGATGGCTAATTCAAATCATCCAACTGTATTTTCATATTAAAATAAAGGAAACGGCCGGATTGACTTAGCAAAACTATTTCTAGAAATATGACAATTAGTCGAACAAATACATACCATGAAAAACGAGGAGAAGTTAAATAGTACCCTTCATCTTGTAATAGAAATATTAATCAGATTGGGATTTTTATTACTGTTAGTAGCCTGGTGCTTTAGGTTGCTATATCCTTTTGTAGGAATAATAATGTGGGGTATCATCCTGGCTCTGGCTGCTTCACCATTATTTAAGTCATTGAATAAAAAACTTGGTGGTAGATCAAAACTAACTGCCGTACTATTTATAATTATTGGATTAATACTACTCCTTATTCCAACTGGACTATTCATTGATTCACTTTTTCAAGGAGTAAAAGAAATTAAATTGGCTTTGTCTGGTGAACAATTTAAAATCCCACTACCACCCGAAAAAGTTGCTAGTTGGCCCTTGATCGGAAACAAAGTATATAATTTTTGGATCCTTGCTTCCGAAAATATTGAGGCCGTCGTTATGCAATACAAAGATCAAATCAAGGATCTTGCAAAAATTTTATTCTCCGGAGTAGTGAGCATAGGTAATAGTACCATTCAATTTATAGGTGCAACCATCATTGCAGGTATTTTACTTGCAACTAAAGGCACAGATCTTTTTGCTAAGAAATTTTTTACAAAACTTGTTGGCAATAAAAGTGAAGAGTATTTAGATGTTTTTGAAAAAACAGTACAGAACGTAGTAAAAGGAATAATTGGAGTAGCATTAATTCAATCAGTATTGACAGGCATTGGCTTTTTGTTCGCAGGTGTGCCCTACGCTGGTTTATGGGCTTTACTAGTTTTGATTTTAGCTATTCTCCAATTGCCCCCTGCTTTGGTCGTTTTGCCAATTATTATTTATATATTTTCTACACTTTCTGTAATTCCTGCAACCTTGTGGACCATCTACCTGATAATCGCCGGACTTTCCGATAATTTTTTAAAACCAATATTGCTCGGTAAAGGAGCGCCTGTGCCTATGATTGTCATTTTTGTTGGTGTAATTGGCGGTTTCTTGCTTTCAGGATTTATTGGTCTATTTACTGGTGCTATTGTTATTTCACTGGGTTATAAACTTTTCATAGCCTGGATAAATGACCCCGGGGATCATGTTGGGATCAAGACAGAAAGATGACATGTGCTCCAGTAATATCAATTGATTTTTTTGCAAAACTGGCCAAGCTATTCTTGAGATATTTACGTTATCTTTTTAATTACAAAATATATTGCAATAGATATAATTCAAACGCATTAATATCATGAATTTTCAATGTTTTTTCTTTCATTAACTAGTATAAATACCAATCTACAAAGATTTATTATTGTATTTATATCTCATTTATAATCATGGGTTTAAAAGTTAATTTCATTAT